>DASYTB010000313.1:0-7276 GCA_036002705.1 Verrucomicrobiia bacterium | reverse complement strand
TCGATCTCGGACCCGAAGGCGGCGCCGGTGGCGGACGCATCATTGCGCAAGGGCCGCCGGAGTTGATCGCCGCGTCGAGCGAATCACAAACCGGGAGGTTTCTAGCGCTTCTTTTGAGTCGATGAGAGGGCTCAACGGCAGGACGCGTTCGATATCGCCAAAGGCCTCGACTATTCCTAGCGTCTCCAATCGGTCGGCGGGCCGAATCGCCGGGCGTTGAAAAAATTCATTTGCCAATCACGCAAAGGTAGGTTACATATGGCTCCGTCACAGGTCTAACCGCGTGGCCCAGAGGTTTGTATTCAATTGTAAATGGGCTGCCTGGGATTTTCCCTTTCCGAATTCATGGACTGATTGTTCAGTCTTTTTGGGGTCAGACCGTTCGGACGCAACACAAATTATGAGTAATGCTTCTGCTCCTGAGATTGGCTCAGGATACTTGGAAATCTCCGAAAAGGGTTTCGGGTTTCTGCGGTCCCCTACGCATCATTATCAGCCGAAACCAAGCGACATTTTTGTCACTCCGGACACCATCAAAAAGAATTTTCTGCGCGAGGGTTGTCTCGTCGAGGGCCCGACCCAGCCGCCACACCGCGGCACAAGCCCCCAGCTTAAGGAAGTGGACAAGGTCAACGAAATGCCCTTCGAGGCCTACACCCGCGCCATGCGCTTCGAGAATCTGACCACCATCGATCCCATCGAGAAATTTCGTTTGGAAACCACTCCGGACCTGATCGAGACGCGGGTGATTGACCTCGTGACTCCCATTGGCAAGGGCACCCGCGGCTTAATCGTCGCGCCGCCGCGCACCGGCAAAACTACGATTCTCAAGCAAATCGCCAATTCCGTAGTCGCGAATCATCCCGAGGTGCAGGTGCTCGTCCTGTTGATTGACGAGCGCCCCGAGGAGGTCACCGACTTTCAACGCTCCGTCAAAGCGGAGGTCGTCGCTTCCTCCAATGATCAGGACCTCGAAACGCACGTTCGGCTGTCGCGTTTTATGATCGAGCGCTGCCGCCGGATAGTCGAAGCCGGCAAGGATGTTTTCGTTCTGCTCGATTCGATCACGCGTGTCGCCCGCGCTTACAACAGCGTGCATGGCGGCAGCGGACGAACCATGACCGGCGGCGTGGATGCTCGCGCGCTGGAGATTCCGCGCAAGATGTTTGCCTCTGCCCGCAAAATTGAAGAGGGCGGTTCGCTCACGATCATTGCCACGGCCCTCGTTGATACAGGTTCGCGCATGGATGAACTGATTTTCCAGGAGTTCAAAGGCACCGGCAATATGGAGTTGATCCTCGACCGGAAGCTGGCGGATCGCCGTTTGTTCCCGGCCATCGATATTCCAAAGAGCGGCACGCGCAAGGAAGAAAAGCTCTTTGCCGGAAAGCATCTCGAGGCAATTCGCAAGCTGCGCCGCACCTTGGTCGATCTAAACCCCATCGAAGCCATGGAGACGCTGGTCGCCGCCTGCAAAAAGCATAAGACCAACGACGAGTTGCTCTCGAAGCTGGCCTAAGCCGTAAGTAGGCATTTGATTTTTAGGTAGGGACGGCCGCTCGGCCGATGCTGCTAGGATTTGGCGCTTCCGTCCCGAAGGGACAATCTGAAAATAGCCCAACGTTTCAACGTTGGGTCTTCGATGAGTTTATGTTAGAGGAATCCCGCAGGGACGGCTGAATCCATTCCCACAACGACCTCGCCAAATAACTCCGGCATTCTCTCGATCTGACGTTGAATTGTGTTGTTGACAGAGTATTCTATTATCTGTTAACTTCTACTCGTTATGACATCTACACAAAAGATGTCATTCCAGATTCAAGCTGCTCCTTCAGCATCTTCAATCCGGAATGACCGACTGACCCGGACCTTACGCCGGAGCCTCCTTTCATTCCCAATTGACCCCTCCTGCGTCTCTCTTCTCACCTCTCACGTCTGCCCCCAGCACATTGTCACTCTTTTCGTGAGAATTGGTGATATTTTTGTCTTCTTTCTCTACGCGTCGCACAAAAACTCGCACCTTAGTTCGCACAATAATTTCCCGCTCAAATCGAACACAAACAATTAATCATCAACCAATAATGAAAACTGAACCTCCAAGTCGCATCACAGAAACAAATACGAGTTCGCACATTAATCACACTCCGCCACCGGCAAACGTCGGTTCTGATGCGAACCCGGAATCCGCTAATCGTTCTGCCGCCACCCAAACCTCATCCGTCCATCCATCCATCAATCCGCCCACCTCGGGTCCGGCGGCCTTCCTCCCGCCCGGCATTCGCGACCGCAAATTCCGCGCCTGCTCCTTCATGTGGAAACTCAATGACATGCAACGTTCCGTGTTATCTGCCTGGCTTTGCCATGAGGATTACTCCATTGAAGACATCCGAAAGAAAGTCGCCGCCTCGCCACCGAACGGCTTCGGTATGGCAGTTCAGTCCACCACCCTCCGGCGGCTTCGCCAGCTCGCTGAAAACGTGGACGCGATCATTTGGGTTTCCGACGCCATGGACACCGCGTGCGATCTCCTCGATGAGGAAGAGGCTTCGGAAACCGCTCCCCTTCGCCAGGCGCTGACCGCCCTGCTTTACTCCCGAGCCCTGCACGCCGCGCAAAAACAGGCGATGCCCGAAATCATCGACAAACTCGTCACCACCATCGAGCGACTCGAAAGACTCGCTACCCGTGGCGAGAAGCGCGACCGCGCCTTCCGCCCGAATTCGCCACGGCGTACCCCCCTCACCACTCGACACCGCGTCGAACTTTCCATCGTCTCCGCTTCTGCTTCCCCGCCGTCCTCTCCCCAAGTCGTCCAGATCACAGCCGCTCCGCTTGACGACTCACGTAGCGCTTCGAAGAATCTCCAGCGGCGGTTTATCCAGAACTCCGCGGTTGGCGAGCAAGCCGGTCAGGATGGTCGCGCCGCTCACAATGACGAGAGCGAAAAACATCGGCAGGATGGCGAAATGAAATTCAGCGTCGAAAACGTAACGGGCCAGGGCCCACGCGCCGGCTTCGGCGAGGATCATCCCGGTCAGCGCCGCGAGCACGCCGAGGAGCAGATATTCGGCGATGAGAATTCGGCGGACTTGCTCGCGCGAGGCGCCCAGCGTGCGGAGAAGGATTGATTCCTGAATGCGCTGATAACGACCGGTGAGCACGGACGCAACCAGGACGATTAATCCAGTCGCGACGGTGAACAAAGCCATGAAACGAAAAACAAAGGACACCTTGTGAACCAGCGCGTCAATCGTGTCCAGCACCAGCGCCATATCAATGATCGACACGTTCGGCAGCGCGCGGACGACTGCCTTTTGCATGGCGGCGGATTTTTCGCGGGTCTCCGCGCGAGTCGTGATGATATGGAAACCCGGCGCGTCCTCAAGCGCGCCGGTGGGAAAAACAAAGAAGAAATTCGGTTGCACGCGTTTCCAATCAACCCTCCGAATGCTCGCCACGCGATTCGTCAGCATGATCCCTTGCAGGTCGAAAACAACTTCATCGCCCAGGCCGATTTTCAGATCACGCGCGATGCCCTCCTCAGCGGAAACCGGTATGATGCCCGCGACGCGGCTTTTCGCCGGCCAGCTTCCCTGAACAAGCTCTTCGCTCGAATCCACGGTGTCGCGGTAGGTCGAGCGATATTCGCGCCGCAACGCCCACCGCGGGATGTGTCGGTCCGGGTCGCGCAACAGCGCGCGCACGGGTTTTCCTTTGATCGAATGGAGACGCATCGTGACCAACGGAACATCTGCGAGAACGGGCAGCTTCTGCTCCGCGAGAATCTGCTTCACTTTCTCCACCTGGTCCGCCTGGACATCGAAGAGCGCGGCGTTCGGCTGGTCGGCCTTGTCCTTCGGGAGCAAACCGGCGGAGAGAATCTGGCTCGTTCGAAAAAGGGTCAGCATTAGAAACACGCCCAGGCCGAGCGAGAGCAGCAAGAGCAAAGTCCGATTCTGCGGACGATAAAGATTCGCCATGCCCTGTCGCCAGGCGAACGGCCAGGCCGGCGAGATGATCGCACGGGCCAGCCGCCGCAGCCCTTGAGCGAAAAGCGTGAGGATGGCGAAAGCCCCAGCGAGCGCACCGGCGAAACTCAGCGCATAAGTCCATCGGCCCGCCTGATAACGGGCAAACCACAACAGACCCGCCACCGCGAGAATGAGAATGAACCAGTGGGCCGGATCGCGCAGCGGCGCGGCGGGTTCATAAGAAGCACGCAAGACCGCCAGCGGCGCTATCCGCCGAATACCCAACAGCGGGATCACGGCGAAAATGAGGCAGACCGCAAAACCCGCGGCCGTCGCGCGCAGGATCGGCGCCCAGGCGACGGCCACTTCCACCCGCATCGGCAAAAAATCCGCCGCGACTTGCGGCAGTGTGTATTGGATGGCCAATCCCAGGGCGCATCCCGCGATCGCGCCCACGAGGCCGAGCGCCGCCGCCTGAAGAAGATAGATCGCGAAGCTCTGCGCCACGCTGCATCCCAGGCAGCGCAACACCGCTACGGACGCGGTCTTTTGCCGGACATGCACGTGAATCGCGCTGGCAATCCCGATGGCCCCAAGCAAAAGCGCGATAAATCCCCCAAGGCTCAGGAAATGATTCAGGTTTTCAAGCGCGCGCCCGAGCGATGCCTTCCGCTCCTCGACCGTATCCACGGTCAGCCCAAGCTTATCCACCTTCGGACGAATCCTGCGAACGAGGCGCTCAACCTCGGTGGACGCAGGCAGTTTGAAGAAAACTTTGTAGCGCGCGAAACTGTCGTTGGCCAACAGTTGCGTGGCGTCCAGCTTGTCGAACGGAATATAAATTCGCGGGGCAATCGTGGAAAAAACAGCGTTCTCTCCCGGCACTTTCAAGAGCGCGCCCGCGATGGCAAAGGTCGCCTGGCCAATTTTCACCGGATCACCCGGTTTCGAATCGAATTGCAGCAGCAGCGTATCTTCCACCAGCGCCGAACCAGAGTGAAACTCGCCCGCGGCGGCTGTCGGCTGGGTTTCGAACTGGCCGTAATAGGGAAAGCCCGGCTCGACCGCACGCACCTGAACCAGACGCGTTCCCCCAGTCTTGGGAAAAACGACCATCGAGGAGAAAATCACTTCGCGCGATTGCTGCCCGCCGATCTCTCGAAAGAGTTCTTCCATCGGCGGCGTGAAAGGGTCGCGGGCGGCCACGACGAGATCCGCGCCGAGGAGAGTTTTCGCCTGCTGATCAATCGTGTTCCGCAAATTTTGGCCGAAAGAGCTGATCGCGACGAGCGCCGCGATCCCGATGATGATCGACGAAGAGAAGAGCAGCAGCTTGCGCCGGCTCGCGCGGCTGTCGCGCCAGGCCATGCGCCAGGTCCACGACGAAAACAATGCTCTTAAAAATTTCACGACATTACGGCAGCGCGGGCTCCACTTCCACGTCTTCGACCAGCAGCCCGCCCTTAAGCTGGATGATTCGGCCCGCTTTGCGCGCGAGTTCGAGGTTATGCGTCACCAGCACGAGAGCCGTGCCGGAGGAATTGTTCAATTCGAACAAAAGATCGACGATCCGCTCGCTCGTCTCGTTATCGAGATTGCCCGTCGGTTCGTCGGCGAATAAAATTTTCGGGCTGTTCAGAAAGGCTCGCGCCAGAGCAACGCGCTGCTGTTCACCGCCTGAAAGCTGCGCCGGGTAATGCTGCAGCCGCTCGCCGAGACCCACCTTTCCCAGCAATGAAACGGCAGCTTCTCGAATACCTTTTGAGTTCATTCCGCGAAGTTCCAACGGCACCATCACGTTTTCGAGCGCCGTCAGCGTCGAGAGCAATTGAAAGCTTTGGAAAACAAAGCCAACATTTTCCGCCCGCACCTTCGCGCGGTCATCCTCGTTCAAGCGGGACAAATCCGCGCCATTGAGCCGCACCGATCCCGAGCTCGGCACATCCAGCCCGGCGCACAGGCCGAGCAGAGTTGTTTTGCCGCTTCCGGAAGGACCAACGATGGCGCAAGCCCCGCCCGCTTCCAGTGAGAATGAGACGTTCTTGAGCACCGTCAGTTCGCCCTCACCACTGCGATACATCCTGGTGAGAGATTGCACCTCAAGAATCGGAATCACAGGTTTTCATTCCATTTCACCCGCCGCGCGTCAAATCTGATCCAGGCCTTTCCGGGACAGAGTTTCGAAATAATGGAGTCCGAACGCGGCGAACGAAGTGGAACCAGGCGACATTCCGGCCAGCAGTTCTGGCCATGAACCTGATTCCGTGAAGGAGCGCGGACATTCTTGCCCGCCCGGTACGACAACCACCAGTCACTGCGCGGACAAATGTCCACGCTCCTGAAGGAACAACGAGAACTGCTGCATTCCAGGCGAGAAACCTTGGCAGGGTTGATGCGAAACGATACGCTGTATCCGATCTCCGACGAATAGAGCTTTCGGCGATCTCTTTGAACTATGAAACATTCACTTTCCGATAAAATGCCTTTTTCGCGACGGACTTTTCTTACAGCGGCTGGACTCACCTCGGCGGCGGTGGCCCTGCGCCTGCCCGCCAGCCTCATTTCGGCCGAGCCGACCGCAGTCGCGAGTTCCGGTGACTCAAAAAAAGTTCCCATCGGTTTGGAACTCTACTCCGTCCGCGACGAATTGGCGCGCGATTTGCCTAAGACTTTAAAAACGGTCGCGCAGATCGGTTACCAGGTCGTGGAATTCTATTCGCCTTATTTCAAGTGGACCCCGCCGTATGCCAAGGAGGTTCGGGCGCAAATGGATGATCTCGGGCTGCGCTGTTACTCGACGCACAATGGCTTCGAGTCATTCACCGCCGGAGAAAAGATGGCGCACGCCATTGAACTTAATCAGATTCTGGGCACGCGTTACATCGTGCTGGCCAGCGCTCCGCGCACGAATGGGGTGGATGGTTGGAAGAGCCTCTGCGAACGGCTCGCCACGGTGGCCGAAGAATTAAAGCCTCACGGCCTAAGCGCCGGGTACCACAACCATCAAACGGAGTGGGCCAAGCTGGAGAACGGCCAGCGCATCATGGAAGTCATGGCCGCCAACACTCCAAAAGAATTCGCCCTTCAGTTGGACGTGGGCACCTGCGAGGAGGCGGGTGTCGATCCGACGGCCTGGGTCAAAGCGAATCCCGGCCGGATCAAAATGATGCACCTGAAAGATTGGGCCCCGGGCGATCGCGCCAATGAGAAAGGCTATCGCGTTCTCTTCGGCGAGGGAGTGACGTCGTGGAGGGATCTCATTGCGGCGGCGGAATCTGTTGGCGGGGCTGAGTTTTTCCTGATTG
>DASYTB010000312.1:0-4452 GCA_036002705.1 Verrucomicrobiia bacterium | reverse complement strand
TCCGCCCGAGAAAGAATCAGGGACGCAATTGAAAGATTTGCCGGCCCCGGCACGTAACCTGAACAGAGCTCTGTTCGAAAGGACAGGTTCCGACAAGAATATGAAAGCCGTATCGGTCTTCTTTCGCTTGCTCCGCTTCGTTGCGGTTGCAACGGCGTGCATCGCTGCGATGCGCGCCGAAGACGGTTGGGCCGGTCCGGCCGGTCAAAAACCAACGACACGCGCCTGTGGCCGTTGCCAGATTTCCTCAATCGCAATAGGCCCTCGAGCCAGTGTAGCTGTCGCCGAGCGGGGGAGCCTGCTTCGCTCAAAGGATGGTTCCGAGTGGCAGACGGTGGAAACCGGGGTTTCCAGTTTTTTTCGGAGTGTCACCTACGGCCAGGGAGAATTCGTGGCGGTCGGAGGCAGCTATATTCATCCTTCGGGCGTGATTACTACCTCGACCGACGGCAAGCATTGGAAGGTTCGACGCAGCGGACTAAGGGCGATCTTTCGGGGCATCGCGTATGGAGATGGAAAATTCGTTGTTGTTGGAGACGACGGACTGATTCTCACGTCGAAAGATGGCGAGGACTGGAAGGCATCGCGCTGCAGTATCCGCGCGACCCTGACGAGTGTTGCGTACGGGAATGGATGTTTTGCCGCCGTTGGGGAGGACGGAATCTGTATCACCTCACGCGATGGACTTGAATGGGCTCGACAGATTACAGGCGTGAGAGCGTATCTCAGCTCGATTTCCTTTGACGGCGAATTCACGGCCTCCGGTTCCAATATCGTGGCTCGATCAACCCACGGTTCCCTCTGGATTGTCGAGGCGGGAAGCGTTCCTCTGGCGCTACAGGTCACCGTGGGAGAGAAATAAAATCGCGCGATCGATTAAGATTCTCACCGGAACGACAGCGAATCTGGTTGGTGGCCCAGCGGGCGTGTTCTGCGATTAGGGGCTCCGAATCGGCGGCGGCGCGCTCCAGAGCGGGCATTGCTTGTTCGGTGCCAATATTTCCGAGGGCGACGCAAACGTTACGGAGCAGGCCGCGGCGTTTGGTGCGGAGGATCGGTGTGCCGCGGAATTTTTGTTTGAAGCCGGCGTCGTCCAAGGCGAGCAGCTCCAGCAGATCCGGTTCAGCCAAATCGTCGCGCGCGTGTGAGCGCAGGAGCGATCCTTCGCGCGCGAACCGGTTCCAGGGGCAGGCATCGAGGCAGATATCGCAGCCGTAGATGCGATTGCCGATGGCGGGGCGGAATTCTTCCGGGATGGAGCCCTTCAGTTCGATGGTGAGGTAGGAAATACAGCGGCGCGCATCGAGTTGAAAGGGCCCGGTGATGGCGCGGGTCGGGCAGGCGTCGATACAGCGGACGCAATGTCCGCAGCGATTGGGTTCGGCCGGGTCGGGCGGCAGTTCGAGAGTGGTGATGATTTCGGAAAGGAAAAACCAGTTTCCAAGTTGCCGATGGATGAGATTGGTGTGTTTGCCAATGAATCCGAGACCGGCTCGCTGGGCGAGGTCGCGTTCGAGAAGCGGCCCGGTATCGACATACCAGAGGCTGCTGGTGCCGGCGCCGCCAAGCTCATTAATGAAGGCGGTAAGCGCCTTGAGCGGTTCGGCGAGCACATCGTGGTAATCGTCGAATCGCGCATAACGGGCGATGATCCCGCGGACTGTCGAGGCAGCGGAGGAGCGTTCCGCCGCGGGGCCGAAATAAGACGTCGCGAGCGCAATGATTGATTTCGCGCCGTTCAGCACGTTCTGGGGTTCCACCCGTTTGAAGGCGTCTCTTTCCAGATACGTCATTGCCCCGTGCCGCCCGATCCGAAGCCATTCAGTAAAAGCTGCCGCGTGCGAAGGCGGAGAGGCATTGGTGATGCGGCAGGAATCGAAGCCGAGTTCGAGCGCCGTTTTAATGATCTCCTGTTTCACTGCGAGGCGCGACAGCCCTGAATTGGTGGACGACGTGGGTGGCGACTTCTTTCGGTTTTCGAAACTCGCTGCTCAAGAGAACGTCAGCCTGACGATATGACGGGGCGCGCTCGTTCAGGAGGCGCCGAACTTCTTCGAGAGGGTTCTCGACGCGGAGCAGAGGCCGGTGGGTCTGGTGGGAGACGCGCCGGTAGATCGCCTCGGGCGTGCACCAAAGGCACACGATCAGGGCATGCTCTTTGAGGCTGGCGAGGTTTTCGGGATTTGTGGGCAGACCGCCGCCGGTGGCAATGACGACGCCATTCAGCTCTTTAAGACGTTCTACGACCTGGTGTTCATACTGCCGAAAGCGGGCTTCGCCCTCGGCGTTGAAAATCTCGGCGATTTTTCGGTCGGCCATGCCTTCAATCATCTCGTCGGTGTCGAGGAATTTGAAGTGCAGCATCGAGGCGGCAATCTGGCCAACGGTGCTCTTGCCCGTGCCCATGAAGCCGACGAGCGCGATGTTTGAAAAACGCCGTTGAGAGGTCATTACGAGGGGTTTAGCCCAAAAGCCGCTGGGAGGCACGCGAAAAGGTGTGGTGCGTGTCTATAAATAAACCGACCCGTTACCGGGCCGGTTTACCGCGGCGTGCGTTGCACACGCCCCTAATCATTCGCTAAAGGCAATAAGAAGAATGATGTCGTTTAGACAAACTGTTTCTAGCAAGGGGCAACAGCCGCGCCCATCAGGCTTGCTTGTTTTCACTCCTCGGGGTTTTCCTCATGGACGGTTCCGGCTTTGGATTGAAAGCCTTGCGCGCGCGACGCCGCCAGATACGGAAACAACCATTGCGAAAGGGCCAAAGGGTGAATAAAATGTCACCCGGACCCGTTTAATAATGATGATCCTTTTCGCGCGCCACATGATGGAAAGGGCAATTTGGCCTCGGCGCGCGCTAACCTCGATCATTGCCCTGCTCTGTTCCGCGTCATTGACGGCCGGTCCCATCGATTGGCAGAAAGAACAGGAATTCTGGTCCTTCCAAAAGCCCGTCCAGCATCCCCTGCCGAGCGTTTGGCAGAAAGTCTGGCCTTCTCAACCCATTGATTTTTTTGTCCTCGCGACGCTCGAAGCCAAGGGATTGAAGCCGTCCCCAGAGGCTTCCAAGCGGACTCTCATTCGGCGCGTGACGTTTGATCTGACCGGTTTGCCTCCAACCCCGGAGGAGGTTACAGCGTTTTTGTTGGACACCCGGCCGGATGCGTATGCGCAGTTGGTCGAACGCCTGGTGGAATCGCGGGCTTTTGGCGAGCGCCTGGCCAGCTTGTGGTTGCCCTTGGCGCGGTATGCGGAGGACCAGGCTCACCAGGTGGGTGATGACACAAAGTTTTTTTATCCTTACGCCTACAAGTATCGCGCCTGGGTAATTGGCGCGTTCAATCACGATCTGCCTTACGACCGTTTTATTAAAATGCAGCTCGCCGCCGACAAGTACGGCTGCGAAGGCCAGGAGAATCTTCCCGCGCTCGGTTTCCTCGGGCTCGGCCCGAAATATTACAATCGGAACCGAATCGATGTGATGGCCGATGAATGGGAGGATCGTGTGGATACACTCAGCCGAACGATGCTGGGTTTGACAGTCGCGTGCGCCCGGTGCCACGACCACAAATTTGATCCCATCACGACGCATGATTACTACGCGCTCGCGGGCGTGTTCGCGAGCACGAAGATGGTGAACAAGGTCCCCGGCGAAGCGGCGCCAGACGTGGTCGGCGAAGGGCAAAAAGCACCATCGGCCAAGGAGATGAGCTCGGCCACCATTCACATGGTGGAAGATGGTGAGATCAAGAACCTGAACATTTTCATTCGTGGAAATCCGGAGAGAAAGGGCGAACTGGCGGAAAGGAGCCTGCCTCGAATTCTTTGCAATGGCGAGCCAAAGCCGTTTCAGGACGGCAGTGGGCGCAAGGAATTGGCGGAAGCGATCGGCAGCCCGGACAATCCGCTGACTGCGCGCGTTTTTGTGAATCGGATTTTTGGTTCGTTTTTCGGCCGGCCTCTTGTTTCCACGCCGAGCAACTTCGGACATTCGGGCCAACCGCCGTCCAATCCCGAATTACTTGACGACCTGGCCGTGCGTTTTATGCAGGAAGGTTGGTCGGTGAAATCGCTTGTGCGCGAAATTGTTCTCTCTTCGACCTATAAACAACGCTCGACCATCTCCATCTCCGGCCAATTCAAAGACGCCGCGCGGATCGATCCGGAAAATCTCATGCTGTGGCACATGAATCGGAAACGTCTCTCGGTCGAGGAGTGGCGCGATTCCGTTCTCTTTACGTGCAATCAACTGTCGGACCGAGGCGGCAAATCGCTCGAATTGGACGATCCGAAGAATTTCCGGCGAACGGTTTACGGCCGTGTGAGCCGGTTGAAGCTGAACGACACGTTCATGCAGTTCGATTATCCGGACGCGAATGTGCACGCTGAAAAGCGCACGGTGACGACCACGCCAATCCAAAAGCTTTTCATGCTGAACAGCCCGTTTGTGCT
>DASYTB010000311.1:0-4728 GCA_036002705.1 Verrucomicrobiia bacterium | reverse complement strand
CCGGTCGCGCAAACTCAGATCGAATTTCAAAGTGCGCTCGGCATAGGTGTAATTCTCCGCGACCCAGAGACGCCCGCGTCCATCCCAGGTCATGGCGATGGGGTTTTGCACGTCCGGTTCCGCGGCGAAAACGCTGGCTTTGAATCCCGGCGGCAACTCCATCTGCGCCGCGGCCTCCGCGGCCGGCATGGGACCGGATTTATCAGGTTCGCTGTTATAAGGAACGGGGAACTCGCTGGCGACGATAGTCGCGAGTGTTGCGACGAGCAGAAGAAATCTGTTCATACTCAAGGAGGCTTCGTTTGGAGTATGCCGCAGCGGCGGAATTTGGCGAGAATTCGTTTCGCTTCATCGCTCCGCGAGCCGTTTCAGCCTCGACCAAAGGATACTTTCTTGGGAAGAGTTTGTCGCGATGTTGAAGAGAAAAGTGACTCTGGGGCATTCCCCGGACCCGGACGACGCATTCATGTTTTACGGCCTGGCGACGGGATTAATTCCCGGCGGCGAATTCGAGTTTGAGCATATTTTGCAGGATATCCAGACATTGAATGAACGGGCGACGAGGGGTGAGCTGGATGCTTCAGCGATCAGCATCCATGCCTATGCCTACGTGAGCGAGCAGTACGCTCTTTTGCCTGGCGGTGCGAGCATGGGAGATGGTTACGGGCCGATGCTCGTCGCGAAACAAAGATTTTCGCGGGAGGAGATACTAAAAAAGAAAATCGCCGTCCCCGGCACGATGACGAGCGCGTTCCTGGCCTTGCAGCTCTGGCTGGGACGACCGGCGAAGGAATTCAACTATGTGGTTGTTCCATTTGACCAGATTTTTGCCGCGATTCGAAGTGGCCGCGCGGATGTTGGGTTGATTATTCATGAAGGCCAGCTCACCTATCGCGATCAAGGCCTGCAACTTTGCGAAGACCTCGGGACTTGGTGGAATCGCACCCAAGATGCACTTCCACTGCCCTTGGGCGGGAACGTGATTCACAAGCGATTCACTCTCGCGGATCGGAAAAAGATTTCCGATCTGCTGACGCGCAGCATTCAATTCAGCCTCGATCATCGTCCGGAAGCGGTTCAGCACGCGCTGCAATTCGCGCGGGACATGGGAATCGAGCTGGCGGACAAATTTGTAGGCATGTACGTGAATCACTGGACGCTTGATTACGGTGAACGCGGGAGGGAGAGCATCCGCCGATTTCTCGGTTTAGCCCACGAGCGCGGGCTTATCCCGCATAAGCAGGAACTGCAGTTTGTGAATTAGCCAGGGGCTGGGAGGCCGAGGGCAATATTTACCTTCAGAGGATTATCGTTTGATCGGCGGATTCGTTGCCGGGCCCGCGAGAGAAGCCTTCGGCGGACTGGCCGCAGGTTCATTGCTGCCGAAATATTTGATAAAGATCGGCGTGAAATCCGGATTCTGCCTGCGAAATTCATCGAACCTGTTCTGCATCTGGCGAATCAATTCGCGAGTATTAGAGTGCTCGTATTCGCCAAGAAATTGCGCCATTTCGGCGGTTTGGCGGCGAACCAGCACTACCTGCCGGTAGAGGAAAACAAAAAGAGTGCCCGTGAGGATCAGCATCGCAATCGCCACCGAATGCACGAGACCGCGCAGTTCTTTATAAGGCGCATCCCCCGAGTTTAAAGGCGGGCCGGGGCTGGAAGGGTCGGGAAACGTCATTTCTTTTGAGCTGAGGCGGGGCCGTTGGTTTCCGCGCGCGGGCCCAACCCGAAGTTCTGCAAGAGCGGCAGGATGGCGGGGTTTTTCCGGGAATACCCGAGCGATTCGGCGGCGAACGATTGAAGCGCCGCCCGATTCTGGTTAATCCGCGCGACTTCATACTGCACCTGTTGCTCCTGCCGGGTGCATTGCAAATACCAATAGCAAAGACCCGCCGTCGCGCTCGCGCCCAGCAACAGCAGGACCGAAAGGATCAACGTGACCGGATCACGATTCATTTGCGCAGACTCTATTCGGGCAGCCATCGCGATGTCCACGCTTTTGTTCCGGTGCGTCCAGTGCGTCGCAATGCCTCTCTTGTTGCGGGTGGAGCGAGGCTGAGCGAGGCCCCGCCAAGGCGTCCTTTCACGTTTAGTGAGTTTCAGATTGCGCTGTTTGTTAGTGGGTGCAAGCGCGAGCAGCCCCGGGTTGATCCGGGGCTGCTCGTAGGAGCGAGGTTCGGCTCAACCGCAAGGGTGGCAGGTTTCCCTCGGATCGAGAATTGCGAGCGAACGAGCTGTTGCGGACCACGCAAAATCCTTCACGTGCAGTCGAGTTTATGGCATTAACGGCGCATGCCACGCCGGGCTGCTGAGCCATTGGTCAAGATCGCTCCTCGATTTCGCGTGCTTTTTCGCGAAGAAATCGCGCTTGGTCCCGGCAAAGTGGAGTTGCTCAAGGCTATCCAGGAGATGGGCTCGATTCGGCAGGCCGCTTCGCGCCTGAGAATGTCTTACATGAGAGCCTGGCTGCTGATACGCACAATGAACCGTTGCTTCAAGTCGCCCCTGGTCCATTCCGAACGCGGCGGTGCATCAAAAGGCGGAGCGAAATTGACTGACACAGGAAAGGCTGCGGTCAGACTCTACGAGCAACTCGAGACCGAAAGCCTCGCAACGAGCCGGAAAACTTGCGAAGAATTAATGTTCCTCCTGCGAGAGAAGTGAATCCCTCCCGACTCAACCTGAACCCTTACCGTCTTCTCGAAATATTTGACAAAATATAACGATCCTCCTTTAATCCGCAGCGATGTTAACAAGGACGTTGTGCTTAACCGCGGCGATTGGTGGATGTGCACTGTCCACGACCCCATCGGAAGGTGCGACTTTCACGTATGCCAACGGGGACTTGTTGGCGGCGTTCCGGACACCAGGAGGAGCTTCAGATTTGGTTGTGAATATTGGGCCGGTGACCGGCTACGAGAATCTGACGGCAGGCTCTCGCCTTGTCATAACCAACGTCTCGACAAATTTGCTGGGCGCGGCTTTCCCGAACTTAAACGGGATCGAATGGTCGGTTTCGGGAGCCATGCGGGGCAACACCAGTTTGCCGCAATTTCCTTTGCAAACAATTTGGGTTACTTCTCCGGTTTCGGAAAACGGAGCCTCACCCGCGTGGATGAAGAAAGGGCAATTCGCCCAGGGCACAACCGCGGGCCAGATCGACGAGATTGGCGCTGGCGCGGCGATTTACGGAACCACGCAACCAGCGGGAGACAATAACACCTCGTCCGGCATCGTCATTCCAGCGACGGACCAATACGCTTATACGACCACCATCGGTCCGAGCGGTGATTTCGCCGGAAGCTTTCAAGGCAGCGCGGAAAACACGACCCCAGATGATTTTGACGGGAGTGGATCGCATTCGCGTTCGCTGCTCTACGAGTTGATCCCGGCGGCCGGTTCGGAGGCGAATACGCCGGGCAAAGTTCTTGGGTATTTCGACCTGACGGGCACCGGACCTTTGATTTTCACAGCGGGACTGCCCTTGCAAGCCGTGACAATCTCCTCGATTTCGCGAAGCGCGGGCACCACGACGGTTTCTTTTCCGACGAACAACGGCGTGACGTATCGCTTGAGATCAACCGATCTGGCGGGACTGGGGACCTCAGTTTCTTCCTGGACCGCCGGGCAAACTACCGTTCCGGGGAACGGCGCGACTCAATCGCTGCAAGACAGCATTGCGACTGGGGCAGGGAGGTTTTACGTCGTGGAAGCGTTTTGATCTTTTTACCAACCAAAATCGAACTGAACGAATGAAAGTAAATCTTCTTGCTTTGATCTCAGCGGCAATTCTCCTTTGGCCGGGGCGAGTTCACGCGCAGGTCAATATCTACATGTCGGGTGCCGCATCCGTGAAAGATGTTATCTACCGGACCTTGACCAATTACTACGGGGCGAATTTAACCTCGAAAAACCTGGACAACGCCTCGAAGCCCGGCAGTGCCAATCGCCTGACGTTCGCGGGACAGATGAATGCGCTTTTTGGGAACCAGACAGTAAACGTTTTTATCAGTTACAGCGGGTCTGGTCCGGCGATTCAAAGCCTCACGCAAAACACTCCGGTGACATTCTTCGCTTCCGCCACGCAGGGCGTCACGAATTTGATTTCAGCACCTGTCGACGTGGGCTTCTCGATTGTCTTTCAAAAGGACTATCCCTATCCAACACCGGTCTTGAGTGATTACACGTATGGCGCAACGCCCACTTTGTTCGTCAAGAGCCCGCTTGCCCCGGCAAATTTGACCAATTTCACCTCGCAGCAACTACGGCTGATTTCGGCCAATGGCTCGGCGCCACAATCAGTTTTCAACGGCAATCCGGCGGATACAAATGTGCTTTACTGGATTATGCGGGACATCGGCGCGGCCACACGCATTATTTCGGCAAAGGAGGCCGGATATACCGGAACGCAGCTCGCGTATGCCTACAGCACAAACTCATCCTCCTGGGTTCTGGACTCCGTTGGACAGCCGACGTGGCCATTGATCGTCAACATGCTCACCAATAATTACGGTCCGTGCATGAGCTTCATCACGCCGCCCGACGGAGGCAGCATTCAGCCGCAGAATTTCTTGAGATTTAACGGATTCTTTCCATTTAACGGAACATTCTCGACGGCGACCAACGATTATTCACCCGTGATCAACGGACAATATACCTGCTGGGGTTACGAGCATGTGATGACCAAGCCCAATCCCCCGACGGACATAAGCACATTCGTCA
>DASYTB010000310.1:0-3770 GCA_036002705.1 Verrucomicrobiia bacterium | reverse complement strand
CGTCACGCCGATAACCACGGTGTTTTTGTTGCCGAACGTATGCTCGAGTTCGTTTCCGACGATAACGTAGTGGTTCGATTGCGGCATCATGTTGTCCGAACTGAGGACAACTTGAAACCGCGAGAATTGACTGAGCAGGCCGACCGTGAACAAGACCACGGCCCCGATGACCCAAACACGCCTTTTTATAACGAAGTTGATCCAGGTTTTCATAGGTTGAATTCTTTGGTGAGATTTCTGTTTCCAAAGACTGTGACCGTCGCGCCCGTCGAAATTCATCGGTCGGAGCCGCAGCTTTTGCAGTCGCCCTTTTCTGCTCGTCGTCTCCACGAGCCGACCGTTCGGTTGTTTTCGTTTGAGCGAAATACGGTGCACGCGTGCACCGGCCTGATTCCGCGCGCTCTCAAGTGAATCCCGCGAAGACGGCAGTTCGCTCAGAGGCTGGATCGAGTCCGATAACCCGATCGGGAGCCCGGCTCGCTGTGAACGAATAGAAATGCCATGGGATCTTTTCGACCGGAGCGGTTATGATCTCGCGCCTCGAATAGTTCGCTGATCCGCAATTTCGGAACGCGGGTTTCCGGCCACAATGTGTTCGTGTCGGCCACATTTTCTAATTCGCGCGGCCGACTTCCAGCGAAAGCACACCGAAGAGAACCATCGCGCCACCGGCCACGCCGAGATCTTTGAGGAAGTTGATAAACTCGCCGTTGCTATAGTCGTGAGCCGCCAGTCGGAATATATAAGAGAGCAGAGCAGCCGTAAGCAGCAATATCCCGAGCGCCAAGGCGGCCTCGGCGGCTCTCTTCCCGGCGAGAATCAACGCGCCCGCGAGTAGCATCCCTCCGCCCGTGAAATAGCCCCAGAACAGATGCCCGGGAATCCAAAAGGAAACTTTCGATACCGACGGAAGTCCCGGCGTGAAATCGGTGTAGATGTAGTGCTCGATCCCATACAGAATCATGACTGCGCCGAATAACCCGGTGGCAAGTTTCACCGGCCACGGGACGGAGGTCGGTTCGCGGCGGTGCGTGGCGGCGACAAAAACGGCGGAAAGCATCAGGGCGAAATCCTTGAGTGCATTGTTGATTCCGCCCGTGCCGTTGGACGCCCAGAGGTTCGTCGCATCTTGCGGCTGGTCCAGAATACCACGGATCAGGCTCGGCGCGTGAATCAATGCGACGTAGAGAAAAAACAAAACCGTGAGCAGGATCGCCGCGAGCCGCGTTTGCCGATGCAAAACAAAACTGACTCCCGCCGCCAGCATGCCGAGCCCTGTAAAGTAGGCCCAGAACAGACGCCACGGTATCCACGGTGGCTGCAGGACCGATGCCACGTACCCGGCGTATTTGTAGTGCATCGCCGCGGAATAGAAAAGCAGCAGCGCCATAAAAAATTCCCCGAGTCGGGGGAGCCACGGCCAAACCATTTGCGGATCCTTCATATCGTGTCGGGGACCCGGTCAGCGACCAGGGAGCTATTCACGAACGGTCGCAGCGGGCGGCTCGGGCTTCGTATAAATAATCGCTTTAAACTGTCAGTCGCAGTTGCCACGCAAAAAATTCAGCAAGGTCAGACTCAACTGTACGCGTCCGGATAATATCTGATAGAGCCATTTTCTTTAAATTTCGCGGACCACGTGTTCGTCTACGCGGATGCCGAAAGTTATCAGCGCCTATGAGCTCATTCTTGGCCGGCGCCCGAGCCGCAACAAACTGCTCGCGTGGCTTCATTCTGAAATTCGTACAGCCATCCTCGATGGTCGACTCCGGCTCGGCACACGCATGCAAGCGACGCGAGACTTTGCGCGGCAGTACGGCATCTCCCGGGGCAGTATTGTGGCCGTTTACCAGCAACTGGAATCAGAAGGATTTTTAACTTCCAAAGTCGGCTCGGGGACCTGGGTCTGCGGCCACCTGCCGAAACATCTCCGGCAGTCGCGGAACACGGTTGCGCGGCCATTCATTTCGCCAGCGCGCCTGGCGGGACTTACGTGGACGCAGCCGCCTCGTCCGTTTCAGTACGGCCAGGCGGTGAACGAATTTCCAATCGATATTTGGTCCCGAATCGCGGGCCGTCGCATGCGGGGCGCTTCCGCCCAACTCTTGACCGGATGGAGCGATGGCCGCGGCTATCCTCCGCTTTGCGCCGCTTTGGCGAGTTATTTGGGATCAGTCCGCGGAGTTCATTGCAGCCCTGAGCAGATCGTCATTGTTTCCGGCGTCCAGCAAGCGCTCGATCTTTTGGCGCGGTTCCTGATCAAACCAGGTGATAGGGTGTGGATGGAAGATCCCGGCTACTTCGGAGCGTTCGACGCATTCTCGGGCGCCGGCGCATCTTTGGTTCCGGTTCCAGTTGACGACGACGGGCCCAAGGTCTCCGACGGAAGGAAATTGGCAGCCTACGCGCGAGTCGCCTATTTGACGCCAACCCATCAATTCCCGTTGGGAGTGGTAATGTCGCACGAGCGTCGGCTCGAGGCCCTGGCGTGGGCCCAAAGCGCAGACGCCTACTTGCTGGAAGACGATTATGATAGCGAACTCCGTTTCGCCAGCCCGGCGGTCGCGACGCTCCAGAGCCTCGATAGCCGCGGGCGTGTGATTCTCGTGGGCACATTTAACAAGCTTCTGTTTCCCTCGATCCGGTTGGGATATATTGTGCTTCCCCAGCAGCTCGTTGATGCCTTCCTCGCATTTAGATTCCGAACTGATTCGCATCCGATCGGGATCGATCAGGCGATCCTCTGCGATTTTATCGAAGAGGGTCACCTCGGCCGGCATATGCGCAGGATACGCGGGCTATACGCGTCCCGACTTGACGCATTGCGAAATGGAGCGACCCGCTACCTCAAGGGTCTGCTGGATATCTCTCCGGTTCGCGCCGGACTCTGTACAAGCGGCTTTTTGCGCGCCAGCGTAACTTCGATTGATGCTGAAAAGCTGGCGGCGGCAAACGGCGTCGTGGTGCAATCGCTCAGCCGCTACGTCCTGAAACGCGACGACCTCAACGGGCTGCTTCTCGGCTTCGCCGCGTTTTCCGAAAAGGCGATTGACGAGGGTGTCCAAAAACTCGCGCGCGCGCTCGACGGCACTCTCAGCGCGCCGCGTTAGACTTTCGTCGCCCGAAGCCGCTGAGCTCGAGGCAGCCGGGCGTGCTGATCGGAGCGAAAGATTCCAGAGCCGATTTTCAGCTTCTCGGACTTCCCACGTCCCCAGGCTTTATCGGCGATTCTGTTTTTGCCGATGGAGTTCGGGCGTCACCGCATTTCGAAAGTAGCTTAGGCACTGCGAGCCGTTGGGACCCCCAAAAAAACCTCTATGTAATAATATATATAATGATTCTAAAAAGCGGGCGCGCCAGTTTCAGTGTTCAAAGCGACTTTCGCCATAAATATGTTTCCCGTCCACTGGTATAAAGCTATATGAAAAAGCCGGGCAAAGAAAATGCTTCGCCCGGCTTACAGTCAAACAGTGCGCGCTATCTACTTGGTTAATATGATTCCGTCACCTGCAGCGATCGTAATCGTGGTCACTGCAGCACCATTGTTTGTAGTACGATCCTGGTTGCCCACAAAGCGCCTGTAGCCGGCGGGAGGGGTGATCGTTTGCGCAGACCGGAGCGAAAGATCTGGGTTGGTACGCGGATTGACGATTGCCATCCCATTCTGGAAGCGTCGCACAAACACCCCGTTTTGGTACGCGACGGTCTGCGGCGGATCAATCGGCGCGCCGAGCCAACTCGTCGTGGAGGTGCCCGCCAGGTCGAATTCG
>DASYTB010000309.1:0-6295 GCA_036002705.1 Verrucomicrobiia bacterium | reverse complement strand
ATTGCCCTTTGAGAATGGCGAACGGCCGCTGGTGAAATATCCGCAAAAGCGGGCGCTGATTCGTCTGACGGCACGGCCGCCGCAATTGGAGACGCCCTTTTCGGTTTTCAACGAAGGAGTGATTACTCCGAACGATGCATTTTTCGTGCGCTATCATCTGACGCTCTCGCCGCCGAGCGAACAGCAACTGAAAAGTTTTCGCCTCGAAATAAAGGGCTCGGTCAAAACGCCGCTGTCGTTTTCGGTGGATGAATTGAAATCGCAGTTCGAGCCAGTCGAAGTGATTGCCGTTAACCAATGTTCGGGGAACAGCCGCGGCTTTTTTCAACCGCGCGTGGCGGGCGGACAGTCGGCCAATGGGATGATGGGGAACGCGCGCTGGCGGGGTGTGCCCCTGAAAACGGTGCTGGCCAAGGCCGGAATAAACGCGAGCGCGAAACAGGCGGTGTTCAACGGGATGGACGCCCCGCTTATCCCGCAAACTCCGGATTTCATCAAAGCGCTGGATGTGGATCAGGCGACGGATGGCGAAGCGATGCTCGCGTGGGAAATGAACGGCGAGCCGCTGCCCTGGTTGAACGGGTTTCCGCTGCGACTGGTTGTTCCAGGTCACTATGGGACGTATTGGGTCAAGCACGTGAACGAAATCCGCCTGGTCGATGAGGTCTTTAATGGCTACTGGATGAATCCAGGCTATCGCATCCCGGACAACACCTGCGCCTGCGTGGAGCCGGGAACGAAACCGGACAAAACGGTTCCGATCAAGCGGTATAACGTGCGTTCATTCATTACTAGCCTCGAGAATGGCAGCGAGGTGAAGAAAGGCGGGGCAGTGGACGTGAAGGGCATTGCGTTCGATGGTGGCTACGGAATCAAAACGGTTTTGTTCTCGCCGGATGGCGGGAAATCCTGGCGCGAAGCGGAACTGGGCAAGGACCTCGGCCGTTACTCTTTCCGTGAATGGACAAGCAACTTCACGCCGAACGAAACTGGGACCCTCGAACTGAAAGTGCGCGCGATTAATCGGATCGGCCAGAGCCAGCCGGATGAGGCGTTGTGGAACCCGGCAGGCTACATGCGCAACGTGGTCGAAAAAACTGTCGTGAAGGTCGTCTGATGAAAAGAAAGCTTTTACTTGCCTTAGCCGCGTTATTCACGACCGCCGTTGCGTTGATGGGCGCCGAAGAATGGAAATTGCCGGCTGACGAATCCAAATTGAAATCAGCGCCTGGCGCGGACCTCGTCACGGCCAATTGCCAGATTTGCCATTCGGCTGATTACATCTCGACGCAACCACCCATGAATCGCGCCACCTGGTCCGCGGCCGTCCAAAAGATGCGCGAGAAATATGGCGCGCCGCTTCCACCGGATCGAGCAAATGCCATCGTCGAGTATCTCGTCAAAAACTATGGGAAGCCGTGACAGATGGCGGGAATTCAGACGGTCTCGCGCGTCTTTATTCCTTCGTCCAACGCTTTCAAAACACCCAGCCGCTCGTGCGCCAGGAGACCTTTGGTATTTAGCCACAGCCCCGGAAAAAAGGAGCTTCGCACAATGCCGTCGGCATCGGGTTCAAGGCGGACATACTCATCCTCTCGTAAAACGAACCAGTCAACCGCTTCATCGTAAGTGCGCCAGACAAAGTATTCGCGAACTCCGGCCCGCAGATAGGAATGAAGCTTCTCGCGTAGATCATAGGACGCGTTGCTCGCGGCGATTTCCGCGACGAACTCAGGGGCGTAATCATCATCTGAAATGCAACAATTCCCACCCGCTTCGGGTTTGATAAAAAGCAAGCTGTCGGGCTCGGGAACATCGATGCGACTAAGTTTTACGGTTGGGGCGGAAGCATGTTCCACGGACGGAGTGTAGGCAGCGAAATGTGAAAGCCACATCGAAATGATTGAATCAGGCTTGCCGTGTGCTTCGAGATGGGCTGGAACATGAGGTAAACAACGCCGTTAATGAGTTCGGCTCGAATGTCGTCATGGGTCGCTTTGTAGCGCTTTAGAAATTCAGACGCGGCCAGATGATCGCCGGCGTGAAGCGGCAGAGTTTCCTTCTCTTCTTTGAGGCGGGCGGCCGTGCAACCATCTGCTGCATGGCTGAACTGTAGCTTTTGCAATCCCCAGCCTAATCCGGAACACAGCTCACACGGTCAGTCCGCGCGCTGAAAGCTCAGCACTCGCCTGGGCGACGCGGTCCACCGCGACCTGCCCTTCCAGCCATGTCACCAATTCCTCGAGTCCCTCTTCGAAGGAGACGCGTGGCTCGTAGCCAAGCAGGCGGCGCGCTTGCGATATGTCCGCGAAGCAATGTCGGATATCACCCGCGCGATATCTGCCGGTGATTTGCGGCTCGATAAAGGTCAGGCCCATGACTTTCGCCATGCGCTCCGCGACCTCAAGGACCGTGTAATGATGGCCGCTGCCCACGTTGAAGACCTGCCCATTCGCTTCGGGCATCTCTAAGGCCAGGCGGCAGGCCTGCGCCACATCATAGACGCTCACGAAATCGCGCCGTTGCAGGCCGTTCTCGAAAATCATCGGAGGATTTTCATTCAGCAAGCGCGAAGCGAAAATCGCCAGCACTCCCGTGTAGGGATTTGAAAGCGCCTGCCGGGTTCCGTAGACATTGAAGAAACGCAGGGCCACGGTCGGGATTTTGTAAGCGCGGCCAATAATGAGGCAGAGCCGCTCCTGGTCATATTTCGAAAGCGCATGAACCGATGCGAGCGAGGGCTCCTTCGTTTCCGGGGTGGCAACGGGCTTGAGCGCCCGGCCGTGCGCGTCCGTCAACTCCCATTGATGCGCCTTAAGTTGATCCACCGATCTTTCGGCGTTTGTCACGATCTCCCCGTCCGCATTTTTATAGAGGCCTTCGCCATAAATGCTCATGCTCGAGGCGACGATAAGCTTTTCCACCGGGCGATTGATCAAGACTTCGAGCAGCGTCGCTGTTCCCAGGTTGTTAACATCGGTGTAATCGACAATTTGATACATGCTTTGCCCCACACCGGCCATCGCCGCAAAATGATAGATCGCGTCCACCCCCTTGCGCGCTTTTTCAACGATCTCGGGATCACGAATGTCTCCCTTGATCAACTCGATGTCGCGGTGGAGATACGCAGGCCGATGCGCGGAACGCCCATGAACCTGTTCCAAAATGTTATCCAAAACTCTGACTTCGCAGCCGTGCTCGAGAAGTTCATCCGCCAGGTGAGACCCGATGAACCCCGCACCCCCTGTAATCAGAATTTTTTTGTGCATTTAACCTTCGAAGGCGCTAACCCTTGTAAAATCAAACTAACTCACCAGTCCTCGCCCGCTCAATCAGGGTGCCTCCGTTTGGCCGATTAGCCTTACCCGGCGAGCTTTTCAGGGAAACGCTGACCTGAATCAATCGAGCCCCACGGAAATATCACCCGGTGGAATTCAACCGAATTGGTCGCGGAAAACTTCTGGCAGATCAGGAACTTCCTCAGACCTTCTCAACCGAAGCGCTGAGAAACATCCCTCGATGAAGCGGAAACACGAATCGGCAACGCGCCTTCTGGAGAAAAGAAGCGGAGCGATTTATTATGGGTGCAGGCGCAGGGGATAGGGAGCGCCCAGAGGCAGTGGGGAGAAATCCACCGGCCCTCGGAAATCACGGCGGTTTTTCGTGCACATGCGAGCCGCCGATTTCTTTTTTTTGGGGAGGGGGAGGCGCGGACCGGGCTATCTTAATGACGCACTTCTTGTTTAATTGTCATCCGTCGCTGTCTCGTCGTAAGTGCTGGTTCTTTTCAGCAGCCAGTAGAAATCGCCCCGCTCGGCCTCGCTCAGGGCGAAAGGGAGGTTGGCCGCGTCGGGTTGGGCCGGTTTCTGGGTGCTGGCGTTTTTCCATCGATGAATTTCGGCGTGTCCATCGCCAAAGGAAAGATTCGCGCCGCCCAAATGCCAGGAAGCAGGCAAATCGTTCCAGGCGTACTGCGCGGCGCGGTTGATGAAATAACCGTCATTGATGCTGTCGGGGTGTTCCTCGATAAAAATGAAAATCTCCGAGGTCGAAGTGAATTCTCCGAACTTGCGGAATTGATGGTAGCTCGGATTATTCGAGTTCACGTCGCCCACGAGAAACGCGCCCGCATTGCCGATCATCGCGTTCATGGAAATGCTCCGGCTCCGTTCGATCCAACCCGCGCTCCGTTGGATCGCGCTCAGCGCGTTGTCACTCGGACAGCGAAACACGCGCGCGACGTGTCCGATATATTCACTGAGGCCGGCCTCAGTGTTAAGAAAGGTATTCGTGTTGGCCGGATCCAGTTCCCAATTCAGGACGCTATTCTCCCAATTCTTTTTGTCTCCGTTGGCCAGGGACTGTTTGATTTCGGTCGCGCCGAGGTTGTACGGCAGAGAGTCGGAGTTGTCGTCGGCGTAAAGCATCACCGCCACATTGAGCTGCCGGATATTGCTCAGACAGGAAATCTGTTGGGATTTGTTTTTCCCTCTTGCCAGCACTGGGAGGATTAACGACGCGAGGATGACCACGATGGCGATCACCACCAGCAATTCGATAAGCGTGAACGCGCTCCTGCGGGTTCGAATGCACCGCTGTCCCTTCACAATTGCCAATTCTACTCCCGCCGGGCCGTTTCGCAATCCATGAAATGGGCGCTGCGAGAGCATGGCTTGCTGAAATGAGTTTTCGGCTTGTACCAAGAGGAGCTTGATCCAACGAGTTATCTTCTCCTCCGCAGTTTATTCTGCCCATCAAATCAAGCAGCCCTCATGAGACGCTGAAGCTCTCCATCCAAATCGGCCGAATTGTGAGATAGGCCCTTGTTGCTGGAAACAAAATCGCTTCCTTCCGGTCGCGGCTCGGTTGGATGGAACGTGCGGCGTTTTCTGTCTTTGAATTGGTTGTCGCTGGCTTATAAAGCTTCCATGCAGATGACACGACGGCGCCTTCTTTCTCGATCGGTTCTGGCCTTGCTTGGCGCACCCATCCTGCGGCGCGGGCTCTGGGCGGCGGAGTCCGCGGCGGCTTCGCCGGGGAAGGGGATGCGGCTGGGGAGTGTTACTTATAATATCGCAAAGGATTGGAACGTTCCGACGATTATTAAGAACTTCGAGGCGACGGGGTTTGAAGGGGTGGAGTTGCGGACGACGCATGCGCATGGTGTTGAGGTCACGCTGAGCAAAGAGCAGCGTGGCGAGGTGAGAAAGCGTTTTGCTGATTCGAAGGTTACGTTGATGGGATTGGGCAGCACTTTTGAATTTCAGATGCCGGATCAAGCGCGTCTCAGGAAGGAGATCGAGGGGACGAAGGAGTATATCATCCTGGCGCAGGATGTGGGGGCGACGGGGGTTAAGGTGCGGCCGAACGGGCTGCCGAAGGATGTGTCGGTCGAAAAAACTCTGGAGCAGATCGGGCGCGCGCTGCACGAGCTTGGTCCTTTTGCGGCGGATCACGGGCAGCAGATCCGGCTTGAGGTTCATGGCGCCGGGACTTCGCTGCTGCCGAATATCAAAAAGATCATGGATGCCGCCGACCACAAGAATGTGGGGGTGTGCTGGAATTCAAATCAAACGGACCTCGAGGGAGCGGGCTTCGACGCGAATTTTGATTCGGTGAAGGACAGAATCTTTTCGGTCCATATGCGGGATTTGTATCTGGGAGAGTATCCTTTCCGGCGATTGTTGACCCGGCTGAATCAAATCGATTTCCGCGGGTTTTGCCTGGCTGAAATTCCGGAAAGTTCGGACCCGCTGCGGGTGATGCGTTATTTTCGCGCGCTTTGGCTCAGTTACCAGGTGTGACCAATGCTATCGCGAAGTAGTTCTGGCGACCGAGGGAGTGCTCGGCGCGGAGACATTGGGAGTCGGCGGTGATTCCAAGGGCTCGGTCGGGAGGGGAGGCAGCTTGGTGACCAGATCTTTCCAGGTGTCGCGCTCCTGTTGGGTCATGGCCTGCCAGCGCGCGGCGTTGCGGAGGAAGAGGGCGCGTTCGGGCGGGGTCATGGTCGCGAACTTTTGGAAGGAATCCACGCAGATGCGGCGCTGCTCTGGCGAGAGTTGCGCGAAGGCGTCCAGTGTTTTTTGAATTTCCTGGCGTTCCGGTTCGGAGAGAGCGTCCAAGGCCCGGCCTTGTTGTTCCCTAGGCAATTCGAAGAAACTGGCCAATTGATCGGTGAGCTTTTTCCGTTCGGCTGGGTTTTTATCCGTCCAAATGGCTAGGGATTTTTCCAGGTCGGCTCTTTGGGCGGGTTGAAGCGCGCGGCCCTGTTGGAGTTGGGTGAAGTAGCGGGTGA
>DASYTB010000308.1:0-1985 GCA_036002705.1 Verrucomicrobiia bacterium | reverse complement strand
GGCGGAAGATTCAACGAGATGGTGCTGATTCGGTAATAGAGGTCCTGCCGCAATTTTCCGGCCCGAATGGCCACATCGACCTCGAGATTCGTCGAGGCGACGATGCGAACATTCGTCTTGAAGCTCTGCCTCCCGCCGACGGGGCGGTACTCGCGCTCCTGCAAAACGCGGAGCAGTTTCGTCTGAGTGTCGATGGGCATCTCAGCGAGTTCATCCAGCAGCAGCGTGCCCGCGTCGGCCTGGCGAAACAGACCTTCGCGATCCGCTTGCGCGCCGGTAAAAGCGCCTTTGACCGAGCCGAAAAGCTCGCTTTCGATCAATTCACGCGGCAGCGCGGCGCAATTCACTTTGACGAATGGTCCCTTTGAGCGCGGGCTAAGTGTGTGAATGAGGTCTGCCACGATTTCCTTGCCGGTCCCGCTTTCCCCGGTCAGAAGCACGGAAACGTCGCTCGGCGCAACGCGTTCGACCGTCCGCACCACCGATTTCATGGCGGGACTCTGGAAAATTGGGGAAGCCCCGCCGCTCATCGCCGCGAGGGCGTGCCGCAGCGAACTGGTTTCTTCGGTAAGGACCTTGTGTTCGACCGCGCGCTCGATGCACAGAAGAAGCGATTTCGGGTCGAAAGGCTTTTTCTGGAAATCGTACGCGCCGAGCTTCGTCGCGGCCACCGCTGCGTCAAGCGTGGCATGCCCGGTCAGAATAACAACCTCCGACCCAGGCCAATTTTTCTTAATGGCCGGTAACAGCTCCAGGCCGTCGGCGTCCGGCAGTTTCAGGTCGAGCAAAATGATGTCCGGCTGGCTGTCGGAGAACAGTTCGCGGAGAGCAGCGCCATCCGCGGCTTCCACGGTTTCGTAGCCTTCCTTTTCCAACAATGTTTTAAGAAGAGTGCGAATGGCGCTTTCGTCATCCACGATCAGCACCCGTTGCTTTGTACCGCTCATTTTCGATTTACCACAGCCGTTTCCTTGTCGCTGCGGCACAGTTCAATATACTCCGGATGCTCACGCGGCAAAACGTTCCGCTCTGCATTGAGCAAGCTCCCAGCTCGTTGCGCGTGTCCTCTCATTCGCAATTCCACCCTGTTTCAGAACTGTTTACCCGAATTGAAGACTCCCGGAAAATCCGGGGGAGCATGGAGTGCGCCTCAAGGGGAACCCCCATAAGAACAATGATTAAGCAGATGAAGGCGGCGCTTCGGCAGAGCCGTTAAGCGCCATTCCAAACCCGAAGGCGTAAAGGCCAGCAAACACTCCGGCTCTGGCGAAATCCATATAGGGCATCGCCAGTACGCACTATATTTTTGAGACGACGCTTTGCGCGAGCGGGATTTTTAATCAAACTCAAACGCGAAATTGCCGTCTTTAGTCTTCACATGAACGCGTTTGATTTCCTGGCCCGAGGCGAGGCGGGTGAGAAACTCGCGGCCAATCTCGGGCAGAAGCGTATTGGTAATCAGCGCATCGACCATGCGGGCGCCGCGTTCGAGCTCGGTGCAGCGTTGCGCGATTAAATCAGGCACCGCGGGGTCGAACGTGAAAGGCACCTGGTGGTTTTCGCGAACGCGTTTCTCAACTCGCGAAAGTTGCAATTGAATAATCCGCCGCAGCATCTCGGGGCTGAGCGGGTAATAGGGAACCACCGCGAGACGGTTCAGGAGCGCATCCGGAAATACTTTGGTCAGCGGGAGGCGCATCGCTTTTTCGAGGCCCTCGGCGTTGGGCATCAGTTCGGGATCTTTGCAGAGACTGATGATAACATCCTGGGCGGCGTTGCTCGTGAGAAGGATGATCGTGTTTTTAAAATCGATGAAACGGCCTTCGGAATCTTCCATGAACCCTTTGTCGAAGACCTGGAAAAAGATTTCGTGCACGTCGGGATGGGCTTTTTCGACTTCGTCCAGAAGCACAACACTATAGGGCTTGCGGCGGACGGCTTCGGTAAGGATGCCGCCTTCGCCATAGCCGACATAACCGGGAGGG
>DASYTB010000307.1:0-5382 GCA_036002705.1 Verrucomicrobiia bacterium | reverse complement strand
TCCGCAACCAGGTTCCAACTGCACCGCGAGCCACGCCGAATTCACGGCAGTCGATTTCTCCCCGATCGTGACACTTTCGAGTTGATGTTCCCCATACGCTCCGCCTTGCAGCACGACTGTTCGCGCCTTGCTTTTATTAAGGTTTACTAACGTCACCGTGGTTTCACGATCGGTTAACCGCGAGACGAGGGCGGCCACATCCGCGGGAATGCCGGCGCGTTTTCGCGCGGGATCAAAATAGCGCAGGCGCGCGTTGATCAACCCGCCATCCACGCCCGGAGGCAAGCCGCCCCACATCAATTGGACCAGAGAAGCAGTCGAAGCCGGGTTAAGATCGAGCATGTTATCCGAAAGCCGTTTTTCCGGAGGCGTGCCATCCCTCCGGATGGCGTCAAGCCGCGACTGGACCATCCGAAGGTCTCGTTCCAACGCCACTTCCGGATAATTAGAATCCTTCCCTTCCAGAAACGCGATCCAGTCATTCCGAGGAACACGTTTGAGATCGTCCGGCTTCATCGACCAGTAATAAATCTCCACAGCTCCGATGTCCCACGGCTTTGCTTGCCAGCCATACCATCCTTGTTCCCCGTGCATCGTCGGATACTCGACGCGTCCATTATTCGTGCGCGCATTCGCGTTGACGGCGTTGATCATGTTCCGCCACGCATCCACGTATTTCTGATCACCGGAAACCCACAGCGCGTTGTTAAAACCGACGAGCGCACGGGGGATTCGATGCCGATTTTCCCGCCGACCACTCACCGGATTCACGGGACTGAATCCCCACCCGTAAGTGCTGCCCCACCATTTGCCGTCCGGACCGCCCACTTTTCCCTCGAGATCTACATAGCTGGGAATAACCCCGTGATTGTCCTGCATCCGTTCAAGCCAGGCGTCCATGTACTCGAGTATCCATTGCTTATACTTCTCCTCGTGCGCGAGCATATAGGCGTTCAAGGGCAAGGTCGTGGCGACCAGGTTGAGGCAATTGTCTCCGGCGACGTTCGTGTATTCCCGGTAATGGGCCAGGAACTGTGCAAAAGTGTGTTCGCCATGCAACGCGACGAACCCGGTCACATCAAAGGGGTCGCCCACCCAGTCGATGGCCGTGGCTTCGCGCAGCATCGGACCTTTGCTGCCGTTCAGCATGCTTCGGATGATCCTGTGTTTCGGATCGTAATTCCGCGCTTCCGGATCCTCGTTTATGTAAAATCCGGCGAAGCGGCGCGCGCGCTCCTGGTACTTTGCCTCCATCGGCGCCGAGAGGCCCATTCGATTGAAGAGCTGCAGCCCTTCGCCCAAATGCATCCAATCCGCCTGCACGCAAAAATCTTTATAGTACATCCCCTCGCGAGCGATCGGCACCTCGATTGTCCTCGCCTCGGCGTATTGCTTGAGCATCCCTTCCCACCCGGACAGAAACATCGTCCGGATTTCATCGCTGGCGCCAAGGGCGTGCAACTCCGGCCAGCGATTGAAGTTTTCAAACGCGTCATCCGGCCCGTCGTTTGCACCCCATCGCACGAAGCACTGCAAATACCCGCGCCCATCGAAATAGCGCTTAAAGAACTCGTGGCAGGCGGGAACATTTTCAGCGAGGAGTTGCCGCTCCAAAAGCGCCCATCTGGGCGGCGGCATCGGCGTGGAAACGGTGACCGCGACGTTTGCCGCCCGCGACTTCACTGAAATCGTCAGCCCTAAACCAATCCAACCAGCCACGAGAATCTGGCGTGCGCGCATATTTGGGAACAGCCGGACATTCGCCCAAGCGAGCGACAAAAGGAAGGACGAAGATATAGAATTCTCACGCGAGTAACGCGGGTTTTAGGTAGCATGCGCATCTCGCGTGTTCTCTGGAGAAATAGCCAATGAGTTGACCGTTTCCTTTGCGCCAGGGAGGGTGGAATTTCTTTCCCAAAGTCCGGCACGAATTGGTCTCGGCACCATCTAACCGGTGGTGGGCCGAGTGGCCGTGCGATGAATGTTTTTCCTGTATTTGCCCGTGAGCTGCGCTCTCCCATGCCGCAACGCGGGTTCCGGAAGCAGCGGTGGGGGACGGCATTCGGGACGGCCTTGGGCTTTTCGGTGTTGCTGATCCTGGATCGCTGGAGCCCTGGGTTCAAAATGAATCGTGCCCTGCTGTTTTGGCCTTTGGCGAGCATGCTTCCGTTCTGTCTGCTGATCATCGGGCTGAGCCGCGGCGGAAATGTTCTGTCGGCGGAGCGACGCGAGGGCACGCTGCCGCTGTTGCTCATCACGCGCCTGAGCGGATTCGATATCATCATGGGAAAGCTTCTCCAAAGCATTTTCCTCGATTTGACAGGATGGCTCGTGATTACGCCGATGCTGGTGCTGCCGGTGCTGGGAGCGGGATTGAGCTTCAATGAAATCGTGCTTCTCGGGCTCGCGGCGGCGAATCTGCTCTTTTTTTCGCTGGCGCTCGGTTTGTTCGCGTCCATTTTCTATGAGGGCCGCGGGGCGGCAAGCTGGTGCCTGCTATTCCTGCTGCCGTTTATTCTTTACTCGACACCGCTTGGCCGCCTGGTTCCCGCGGGACCGCTGTATTATTGGATGTCCCCGCTGCAATGGGTGAACCCGTGCGAGGCGATGGCGCATGCGCAGGCGGCGGCGATGGGCTTTCGCCCGGAGGCGTATTGGTATCCGCTTGCTGTCACGCATTTTTTGGGATGGTGCTTCGTCGTGACGGGCGGTTTTTTTCTTCCGTGGGCCAACCGGTGGCACACAGGGAGGAACGCTGGTGCGCGAAAACGAAAAGAAAGTCTCCGGAGGGTGCGGGTGAACCGGCGGTCGCTCGCAATTCGAAAGCGCCTGCTTAGTTGGAATCCGTATCTCTGGCTGACGAGCCGCGATCGTTGGACAACACCGGGCATCTGGATTTGGATTTGTATTCCACCGATCATCTGGGGAGCGGCGGCCTGGTTTATCTGGATTCGAGGCCTGAATATTACGGCGGTGCTCGCTCTCGCCACGGGTGCCACCTGGTATATCATTTTCCTGACTTTCATTCCGGCTCACGCCTGCCGTCAGATGGTCGCGGACAGGGTCAACGGGACACTGGAATTGATCCTTTGCACGCCATTCCGCGAAGGTGAGCTTGTTCGCGGCGTCTGGTTGTCCATCGTCCGCCATTTTTTGCCGCCGCTGATTGTGACGATGATCCTGAGCGCGGCGATCATGATCATTGGCTACAGGACCGCGGGCTTCGGCGGCATGCTCGACCCGGATGATCTTGGGCCGTGGCTTTTCTCGTGGTCAGCACACATTTTCCTTTTGCCTCTTTTTATTCTCGCGCTCTGCTGGGTCGCCATGCGCCGGGCTTTGTTCGCTCCGGATGTGGGTGCGGCGAGCGGGATCGCTTTCGTTCAGGTGGTTTTCACGTTTTGGCTCGCGCTCTGGGTGATCCATGAGATCGCTCCGCATTCCAACCGGACCTGGACAGCCATTCGTTTGATGGTGGCTGCCGTTCTCACACTGCTGGCCTTCGCGTGGCATGCCCGCCGAGTTTTTCTCAGAAATCTGCGCGCCGCCGCCAACCGGTATTCGCTGGAGTGTGAGCCCGGTTCTTTGGCAAGAGCCTGGCGGTTGATGATCGGTCTGGGCAGATCTGCCTCAGGTCAACGCTGCCGATCTTTGATGTGGGGGAAACCTATCTCATTTTTCGGCACGTCCGGTGGAGGTTCCAACGGACGAAGCCGGTGATAGATGTCGCGAAGGGCGCTGTCGTGGGGCAGGAGAGTTTTATCGATTTCCGCCAACCGCTTCAGAATCGGAGCATTCGTGGCCTGTTGTTCGCGCTTTTTGACGAAAGCGCGGATGATGAAGAGGATAGCACAGTTTGTGATATCCCTAAAATCCCGTGGCGGCTCAGGACAAACGGGAATTCCTCCGGAACGCGCTCGACGTTACGGTTTGGTGCCTGATTCAATGAGCCCGTCTTGACGCCGTAAATGCCAGCCCAATCGCGATCGAGGATGACTTTCAAACCTCGAACCGTGAGGAAAGGGTCTTCGATTTGCTCGGCGGAGATAATCTCTTTCACTTCACGCTGCTGGCCAGCCAATCCGGAGTGCGTTCCAGGCGCCAGATGTCTTCGAGGGTTTGGCGTTCGCGAACGAGGGCGGCTTTGTGGCCGTTGACCAGCACCTCGGCGGGAAGGGCGCGCGTGTTGTAATTCGAGCTCATCACTGAACCGTAAGCGCCGGCGCTGAGCAGGGCGATGTAGTCGCCGGATTCGAGCTTGCGAAGGGGACGATCTTTGCAAAAGAAATCGCCGGATTCGCAAATGGGTCCGACCACATCCGAGGCAAGCGTTTTGCCGGAGCGTTTTCGCAGCGGGACGATTTCGTGATACGAATCGTAGAAGGCGGGGCGGATCAAATCGTTCATGGCAGCGTCCACGATGACGAAGTTTTTGTGGCCGGTGCGCTTCACGTATTCGACACGGGTGACGAGAATGCCGGCATTGCCCGAGATGAAACGACCGGGCTCGATGAGGATGCGCAATCCAAGGGGCTTCAGAAGCGGCACCAGTTTGGCGGCGTATTTTTGCGGGGTCAGGATTTGCGCCGCGCCGGGCTTTTTCCACCAGGCTTCGGAGGCGCTGGCGAGCGCTTCCTGGTAGCGAATGCCAAGTCCGCCGCCGATGCTAAAGAATGCAAAATCATAAATTGGCGCGAGCTTTTCGAGGAGCGGCACGACTTTTCTCACCGCGGCTTCAAAAGGGTCCACTTCGGTGAGTTGCGAGCCGATGTGCATTTGCAGCCCTCGCAAACGAAGGTTTTTTAGTTTTCGCGCACGCGCATAAACGCCCTCCACATTCTCAATGGGGATGCCGAATTTATTCTCGTAGGTGCCGGTGGTGATTTTCGCGTGCGTGTGCGCGTCCACGTTGGGATTGACCCGGACGGCCACGGGCGCGATCTTTTTCAGGCGCGCGGCCACTTTATTAATGCGCTCAAGTTCCGGTTCGCTTTCGACATTAAAGGAGTAAATGCCACTCTCGAGAGCGAACGCGATCTCATGCTCGGACTTCCCGACGCCCGCGAAAACACATTTCTCCGGGTCTCCGCCCGCTGCGATCACCCGTTGAAGCTCGCCTTCGCTCACGATGTCAAAGCCGCCGCCGAGATTGGCAATGACGCGCAAAACCGCCTGGTTGGAATTCGACTTCATCGCGAAACAGATGAGGTGATCCAGCTCGCCAAGAGCGGTATCGAGCTTCTTGAAATGACCGCTCAGCGTTTTTTGGGAATAGATGTAAAGAGGCGTCCCGAATTTTTTGGCCAGGGACTCGATGGAGACTCGCTCGCAGGACAACTTCCCGTTCACATAGCGAAAATCATGCATGCGCGGTGTAGTTAG
>DASYTB010000306.1:0-1931 GCA_036002705.1 Verrucomicrobiia bacterium | reverse complement strand
CCAACGATCGCTCCGACTCGTTCAATCGAGCGTAACTTGAACTGCGCCTGCGGAAACTTCGACTGCATGATTTGCATGACCTGCGGCCCCGTATTGGAACCAATCGTCACCTGGAGCTGATTGCCTTGCTGGTACTGAATGGTTGCTTCACCAAGATGCGCCTGTTCCAGGGCTTGGCGGATTTGCTCTGTGGGAATTTTCTGGACGTAGCTGAGGCTGACGGCATCACCGCCCGCGAAATCCACGCCCATGACGTTGCCGCCCCGGTAAAAGCCATAGCCAACACCGATGGCAATCACGGTCCAGGAGGTAATGAAAGCCGGCTTCGCCCAGCGGAGAAAGTCCACATTGGCCGATTTGATGATGTGCAACATCGGGAGTGACTTGAGATGCCCTTTATTGATGAGGAGATCAAAAATAAGGCGGGTAATGACCAGGGCGGTGAACAAGCTCAAGGCGACACCAATCGTGAGAGCCACTCCGAAGCCTTTCACTGGACCGGTCCCCATCCAGATGAGGATAACGGACGAGATCAAGGTCGTGACATGCGAGTCGAAAATGGTGCGAAAAGCCTTCGCATAACCGGCGACAATCGCGCCGCGCAGCGACTTTCCGGCCGCGAGTTCTTCGCGCATGCGCTCGTATATCAAGACATTGGCGTCCACCGCCATACCGACCGTCAGCACGATGCCGGCGATGCCCGGAACGGTGAAGGTCGTCCCAATCGCGCACATCGTCCCGATCAACAGGATGGTGTTAATGATCAAGGCGATATTAGCAACCATCCCCGCGAACATGTAATAAACGAGCATGAACACAGCGACGGCTGTAATGCCGATAATCGAAGCACGGATGCCGCTTTGGATGGAGTCTTTCCCGAGAGAAGGATCAACCCCGCGCTCGTCCACAATCTTCAGGGGAGCGGCGAGAGGATTCTCCAAAACATGGGACAGTTCGAGAGCTTCTTTGAGGGTGAAATCACCGGTGATCTGCGCGCTTCCGCCCGTGATCGGTTCGTTGATCCGCGGAGCCGAGTAAAGCTCGCCATCCAGGACAATGCCGAGCTGCCGGCCTACATTGTTCCGCGTAATATCACCGAAAAGATCCGCGCCCTTGCCGTCAAAGCGCAAAATGATTTGGGGGGTATTGGACATGGGATCGCGCGTCACGCCCGCACGGGAAACGAAGGCGCCTGTCAGACCCTGTTCAGCTTTCTTTTTAACAAGGAAATATTGGACCGTTTCGCGCTCCCCTTCCCTGGCGGCGCGGCGGAGAGCGAGCTTCTCGTAGCCCGGAACGGAGATACCCTGGTTCACCAGTTCACCGCTCTCGGGATGCACGAGGCGAAATTCGAGGAAGGCAGCTTTTTGCAGGTTCGTGCGGGCCGTTTCAATCGCGTCTTCCGAGAGACCCGGCAATTGAACCAGAATGCGATCGGTTCCCTCGGGTTGAATGACCGGTTCGGCGATACCGAAAGCGTCAACGCGGCGCCGAAGCACTTCGATGGCTTGTTCGACCATGGCGGTGCGGTCAGTTTCGCTCGGGGCGTTTGTCTCAGAGCTTTCCCTCTGCGGATTCTGGAGCTTCATCACGAACGCGGTGCCGCCCTGAAGATCGAGGCCGAGATGAACCTTTCCGGAGGCGTCCCGCTGCAGGCGATTCAAAATGGCGCGCGTCGGCTGGGGTTCGTTTTGGGTGAGCTTATACTGGGGGAAATATTTCGTGATGTCGTTCGTGCCGATGGCCTGGCGAAGATTGCCGAAATCACGCTGCGGCCGGGTTTTGTCCAATTCGCGGGCGCGCGTGACGATCGTGGTGAGGTTGGTGTCGCGGTTGGCGGCGTTCTCCGTGAATTCATCGACCAGGTTGCGGCTGCTTGGGGGGTAGATCGAATAGAGCGCCCAGCCGAGCAGCAAAAAAACGAAAAACCA
>DASYTB010000305.1:0-7348 GCA_036002705.1 Verrucomicrobiia bacterium | reverse complement strand
GAATGGCGTCATTGCTCCGCAACCGCCCTACGCCGGAATCGCCGCCGGACCAGGTCCATTGATTGATCTCAATAGCCACAATCACACCGTCGCCACGGCGGCCGCCACGACCGCGTTCGCCGGCAGCCTCGATAGCTCCATGCAGAACATCCGCATCGGACCGGCGTTTGATATGGACTTTACAAAGCGCTTCAGCGCAGGTGTGGGTCTCGGCTATTCCACGGTTTACGTCGATTCGAGCTTGAAGTACAGCGAAACGACTTCCTTTGCCAACAGCGCCGTTCCCAACCTTAATTCCGGACTCGTCACGCTCCAGCGCGCGGAATGGGAACCCGGCGTGTACTTCGAAATGCGCGCCAATTATCAGTTCTCCCGCTACGTTGGCGCCTTCGCGGGAGGTGACCTTCAATACAACTCGTCACTGGAATTTGGCGACACAGCCCACCAGGTGAAAATCGACCTCGGCACAACCTACTCCGCAAAAGCCGGGGTCATGATCCGCTTTTGAACAGCCTACGAGCCGACTTGTTGGGCCCATCTCATAATACCCGGACGGAGCGCGGACATTCTTGTCCGCAAGTCCAAAGAAACCATAGCACTTCCGGTCAGCAACGATCTGCGATCGCCGAAAAATTTGCATAATTTCGCCACCCGTCCTGAATATAGATACTTGCGGACAAGAATGTCCGCTCGGTATCAAGATGCGCCCGCCACTGTTCGGACCCGATAAAAGGCATTTCCCCCTTCAACGGGTTTGTTCAACGTGATCGTCCCGGTCTGATTGGTTACCGTTTGGACCGGAGTCCAGTTAACGAGATCGCTGGAGACTTCCACCTGGTATGTGGCGCCAATCGGCCCGTCGATCTTCAGGTCCAGCAGGCCCGCCTGTGAACTAACAGATAATATTCCGGGGCTCTGTGTGCCGCCGCCTGTTCCCGTGGCCGAGCTCCCGAGTTGCTGAATCGCGCCGAGGGCAGTCACAATGCCCGCGCCGGAATCCTCATCCGGCCCGGCTGGGTCAACATCCACGGCGGATTCCATTAAAGCCGCGCGAATCTCCGAGGGATTAAGACTCGGCTTGTACGACTTGACCAGCGCGGCCACGGCGGCAGCGTGCGGTGCTGCCGCGGAAGTGCCGAAAAACGGGCTGAATCCTGGAACCGAAGTGGACACTCCATCCGCGGCGGTAAGATCTGGCTTTTGGCGGAGCACCCCGCCCGTGGCAGTGAAATCGTCCGGAGTCAGGGGCGTGCCGTCGCTCGCGTAAAAGATCCTTCGCGGCCCATCGGATGTGAACGTTTCGAGCGGGTTGGCCAATCCTCCGAGGAACGCGCCGCCTCCGGCGGATTCAATGCTCATCGCGGCCACACAGAACGCGTCCGGCGCGCACGCATGGCCGCGCACGTTTCCATCGGTGTTAATGGCCAATTGCGCCTCCCCGGTATCGACGTGCAAAAAGCGACGGATGCCCGACGAGAGAACAACCACCACTCGTTGCCCTTTTTGCACCTGGTCCACGATTTCCGCCGGGTCCGAAGCGCCATGCTGATAATCGTCCGAGCGCGCGATGATCGAGCGCCCGCTCGAACTAACAATGTACAGGTCGTAGTCGTTCGTGGATTTTCCGAGCGGATCGTTCCAGAAAAGGGCCGCGTAGGCGCCAGGCCGGGCCGAGGTGATCGTATTGTACATCAGCGAGCCAAACGAATGATATTTGCCGCCGCCACTGTAAGCGCCGCCCTCGGCGAAATCGCCCTCCCACGTCCCGGAATTCGTCGCGGCCTTATTTCCGTAGTTTCCCGCGGCGGAAAAGTAGAGCGCTCCGTTCGCGGTCACCGTGTTCACCGCCTGCGCGATAATTCCGTCCTGAAATGGAGCTTCGTCGAGATAGCCAACGTCATCGACAATAATGTCGCAGCCGGCGTTCCACAGCGCCTTGATGTTGCTGGCGAAGGCGGCAGGGCTGTTATCTGCCGTGGCGAAGTACAAATTCGCGCCGGGAGCAAGATCATGAATGATCTCGAGCATCGCGGTCCCTTCCCCCGCGCCCGATCCGGACTGTCCCGGCAAAACGGTGACGCTGCTTAAATCGCCCGAGGACTGCGAATTCGAAAGATAATCCACGCTGTCCGATAGAACACCAACCTTTACGCCTGCTCCCGTGACGTGGAAGGTTGACCGAGCGACGTCGGCCTTCAGCGCCGCGTCCCCTTCGGACGTGACACTACCGGCGTGGGTGCGCGAGCCGACTGCCGGGCGGATAAGTTTCACATCGTCCCGGCTCGCCAGGGTCTCGACCGAGGAAAGGGGAACCCAGCAGCGGATGCTTTGATATTCGGGAAAGCTATTCACGACCGCTCCTCCCGCGTTCGTGACCGCGCCGGTTAGCTCCGAGCTAACCGAAGCATTCATGTCAACCAGAACCCTTCCAGCAGTGTCCTTCTTCAAGTTGGTTTCAAGGCTTTGCGTGCGTGAATCTTCCGTCCCATTTTCGCGTTTGGCCGCAAGCAGCAGGTTTGAGTTGATCCGCTGTTGAGCCGGGGTCCGCTCGAGTTTTTCCGCCTGCAGCTCCGAAATCTGGTGCAAAACTTCGGGGCTCAACGGTTCAGGTGTGTTCACCGCCCCGCCTGCCCCCACGGAGCCTGAGCGTGACGGCACCACAGGAGCACTCGCTAAGTGATGGATGCTGTTGGCGATCTCGGTCAATCCGACGGTTCCGGGTTCCGACGACTCCCTGGGAGATGTCGCCACTGGTCGGGATGCATGCAGATTGGTTGTTTCGTGCTTCGGCGGGAAGGACCCGAGCGGGGTGGTTTGAACTTTATTCACTGCCGTGTCATGGGGAGCGTTTTCCGCGCCGATAAAAATCAAGCTGGCGCCGGTCAAAGACAGCACGGCGCCCAATATCCATTTTCGATAGCTCATTGCCTTTAGAAACTCGGATTTATCGACGGTGTAACTCCGATTTGCCTTCACACCACAGGCAGAAATATTATCACGAGCGCACTTAAAAGCAACCCGCCGCATCGCAATTATTAGCGACCATACTTAACCCTTTGATCTTCAGGGAGGCCTTCGGGACGAGAGGAAACGCCAGAGAAGATTTCAACGGGCGAACCGCCTCGTCATACCATTGCTCGCCGGGCGCGGCCGGGGATTCAGAAAAGATTTTCCTGACGGTTCTGCCACCGGGCGAGAAGATCACTTTTGAATTGGCGCGCCCGCTTCAGAGCATCTGCCAATTGTGAAGGGTCCAGTTCGGCCGCGACCGCATCGCGAAACTGAGCAGCCTGGCGGTCGCCTTGTTGGGCCGCCAAATAGTACCACTTGTACGCTTCAACCAAATCCTTCGGAAGCGCTTTTCCTTCGGTTAGGGCCTGGCCTAAATTGAATTGCGCGGTCGGTTGGCCCTGTTCGGCCGCTTTTTTCCACCACTTGACCGCTTCATCCATGTTTTTGTCGAAGACTTCGCCATTCGCGTAGAGCACCCCAAGATTGGCCTGGGCGGAGGGCTGGCCCGCTTCCGCGGCTTTCTTGAACCAGAAAGCCGCCTGCTTCTCGTCTTTGGGCACGCCTTTGCCGCCGGTGTAGAGGGTTCCGAGATTATATTGCGCCTCGGCGTGCCCCTGGTCGGCGGCCTTGCGGGCAAGCTCGGCGGCTTGCGTTTCGTCCTTCGGCACAACCTCGCCCCGGACGTAAAGGCTGGCGAGTTTAAATTGCGCGTCAGCATAGCCCGCCTCGGCGCTCTTGCGCAGCCACTTCAACGCGTCCTCCTCGCTCTTTTTCACGCCGATTCCACCCAGATACGAGATCCCAAGCGCACATTGCGCCGGAGGATTGCCTTTCTCCGCTGCCTCCTGGAAAAGTTTCAGCGCCTTTTCAGCGGCAGCATTGCTTTCGTTCGTTTTAATGAGCGCGACCGCTTGTTCGTAGAGTTCGTTCGCTGGGTACACCGGCTTGGGTGGCGGCGTATTGGTTTTCAGCGCGAGCGAAACCGGCGGAGAAGAGGTCTGTGCCGCCGCCACGTCCGCATTCGTCAGCGTCACGTGATTGGAGTCTTTTTCCAGCGAAGTGGAATTCGTTCGGATGACCGGCGCGGCATTGGATGACTCTGTCGCTGCCACCATCACGGTCGGCGCTTCCGTTCCCGTTTTCTTCGTGCAACCGCTTAGACAGCAAATCGCGAGAACGACAATCATCTTGCGGACCAACGACCGGGTTTTCATAAGCAGAGAGGCTAACGTATTCAGGCGCTCGAATGAACAGGAAATCACGATTTACTTGCGCTCACTCTCCCGATTGCAAAAGCAGGCGGCTGCCAGAAATCGGCTTTCGTCTTGCGACGCGGCCCCAAACGAGCATTCCTCGAGCATTCCTGCGATTTCGGCGATCGCTTCGTCCTTAATCTTTTGCGCCCCAATCCGTCCCCCTGATTTGGTCGTCAAACACGAGCCGTTCAGATTATTTCATGTAGTAATCAACGAACCCCCGCTATTTTCCGCTGTACTTATAATTGTAGCCGGGGATCGGATCGCGCGTATAAGCGGCGTTATAGCCGTCGTAATAAATCTTCGTGAAGGCGGCATGACCATCGACAAAAACGACCATGCTTTCAGCGTCGCCATAAAACGGGAGGTTGCGTTTGCCAGTCCGGCTTTTATGCCATGACAAAGGCGCGTGGGCGCACCATTCCATCGCAAGGAGCGTTCTCTGAGGCGCGGTGATTTCGTGGAGACGCCAGCCGGCGATGTTCGGAACATCTCCGATGGTAACGCCGTTGTAGGGATAGCTGCCGTGGGCGAATCGAGCGGTCTTGTGAAACGGCTGCGGATCCGAGTAGCCGCGATCCGCGGGGCAGGCAAAGACCTTATCCACCTCAAGACCCGAGTTTGGAATATATCGTTTGATCTGTTCCTTGTAGCTCCACCACAGCTCGACCGACGGAATCGAGAGGCCGACCGGCAAGGTGTCGCGATTGTCCTCGCAATAGAGCGAGAGCGCGCGCCCGATCTGGTGCAGGTTTTCCGAGCAGGTGGTGAGGCTGGCTTTTTGTTTCATGCGAGACCAGGGGACGATCACCAGCGCGCAGAGCACGGAGAGGACAGCCAGGGTGTAGAAGAGATCGACGAGGGTGAAAGCGGCACCGGCGCCTGCGTGTTGCCGCTTTGTGATGGAGTCGTTGATCTGCACGCTACACGTTTACCTGCGAGGGTCGGAGGCGGGTTGAAATGGACGAGGGAGGTCTGTTGGCTTAAGGACGGAGTAGAGTTGGTCGAAACCGAGCTTGCCGCTTTTCCCGCTGCCCGGAGGGGACGGATAATTGCTCGCGACCCCGGCGTCGAGCAGGCCTTCGTGGAAAAGGGTGGAAAGATTAACTCGGGCGGGGAGACTTCCTGAACAAAATGCAACGATTTTCGCATGCGCCTTTCCGAGTTGTTTTTTCTGTTCGAGCGTTAAGATCGGAGGCCCCATGAGAGAAACGATAACCGCGTTGGGCGGCGCCTTGCGTATCAAGTCGAGAAAATCTCCGGGAGCCACTTCCAAGGGCCGCGCCGGATCAAGTTCCAGTTTTCGGATCGTTGGCTCCGGCAAGCCTGCTCGCCGGATCTCTCGTTCAAAAGCGCGAAATTGAATATCCGCGGCCGGTTGCGCGAATTCGGTCGTGTCCCGGCAGATCACGATAATACTGCCGCCCGCTGGGAATACGGCGCGGGTCTGCTCAGCCATGGCTCGGCCAATGGCCGAGTGAAGCTGGGAATCAACCGAAGGCGGAAAAGAGGTGATGGTTAGAGCGATCGCGCCCCAGGAGATCAGAATTACCGCAATGGCCGCGATCGCTCCCTTTTTGCGCATTTAATTAAAAAATCCCTCGCGGCTTGGAAAAAACGACGTTCGTCGCGCCGGTGTTCAACTCGGCGCTGATCTGGTCGCGCAATTGCTGTTTCTTTGTGACCTGCACACTTCCATCTCCCATCGTGAGGTTTCCCTGGCTCGTGTGCTGCGTCTTATCCCAGCCGGCGTCAATCGAGCTCCCTAAGAAAATGCTCCACTTCAGATCAAGGCCACCGCCTCCACCCGTCACATTTTGATCTCCGAACAGCACCGTTTGCGCGCGGTCCTCGGACGAATTCAGACCGATGAAGTAACTGATATTCGCCGCGCCATCCAGAGATACCCAGTTGGTCGCAACTTTTTTCGTGATATCGCTTGGGCAGAGAAGAATCGCCGGTGCGCTCAATTCTTTCGAGCAGGCGCGAAAGTGATCGCTCCAATCGGCGGGATCGGTCCCGCTTCCTCCGTCGGCAACCGCAACTTGCCACGGATACTTATCCGAATGGTCGTTCGACCACATCTTCAGCGCCAGGTACATCTGTTTCATATTGTTCACGCAAGCGATTCTCTTCGCTTTTGACTTGGCGGAAGAAAGCGCCGGGAGCAACAGCCCGGCCAGGATCGCGATAATGGCGATTACCACGAGCAATTCGATAAGAGTGAATGCAGCCTTTTGAGTTTTCGCTTTCATGGGTCTAGTCCGGTTTGATGTTGTTCGCCGTGGCCAGCACTGGCCCTTCCAGAGAGGCGGGCTCGAGCTTGTTTTCTAGAAATTGATATCGGCGGCTAATACGCGCTTTTAAATCCCCCGCCGCTGTTTTTATGGAGCCGAAATCCCGGCGCGGCAGTTCTCGTTTCAGCAGGGCCAGCGTGGAATCAATTTGCCCGTTTAATCTGGATGGCTCGCAAACGCTGTAGAGGTCGCGGAGTTTGCTAAGGAATCCGAGCTTTCCTGCCGGACTGGAAATTACAGTCCGAGCGAACTCTCCGGTCATGCTCAGTTCCAACGGATAGTCCGGCTTCCCAAAAACCTGGTCCATGCCGGCGGGTAGAAAAGTTGTTTGGCGGCGAGCCGAATCAAGGTAAATCCTGAAATTATTCCCGGCCAGGCAGTAGCCGTCACGGTGGCAAATCAAAACTTCCATCGCTATGAAAGTGAGAAATCGGTCCAGATCGATATGCTCCTTTTGAATCTCGCGGTCTGTTTCGTATAATGTTCCGTCTGCGTTATCAAAGTTTCGGCGGAGAAAATCGCGGGTGAATCCTTCCTTCAGAACGTAGAGCCCGAGCTTGCGGCCATTTAGCTCCACCAGGGCATAAGAAATGCGCGGGGCCGGAATCCCAACCGCGCGGAAGCAATCAGCGCCCACGAGTTCGTTGAGGAAACTTGGGTCTTCCGCGGAGTTATTGAGGTGGATCTTCTGCAGCCCTCGGAATCCGATGGTCCCGCCAAAGCGGGTGAAATCCAAAGTGAAGCTCGGCTTTTGATCGACGGGTTGAAAGCTGCCGAACGAAC
>DASYTB010000304.1:0-2622 GCA_036002705.1 Verrucomicrobiia bacterium | reverse complement strand
GGCCCGATCGAGCATGCGACCCGAAACCAGCAGTTTCATCGGCTCACCTGGGATTGCGGGAGCAAGTTGCAGTTTATCCAACCAGACGTCCTCCACCCGGCCGAGTCGTTCCTGCAAGCCACTCATTAAGCGCAACCAGCTGCGGCGACGAGCGATCGTATCGCGGTAAAGCGAGAGATCTTGATTCATCCCGGCCAGAAGACGAAGGTTTTCCTGATTGCGACGATCCCACGCACGAACCGGCGCCAATTCGCGCTCGATCGCGTGGTTTTTATTCAACGCTTCATCACGCAATGAGCGAAAATGAACCAACGGCGGAATTAAAATCATGGCGGCCAGAACCGCCGCAACCACAAGCCAGGGACGACGTGCGCGCGAACCCGCGCGTTCACCCAGCAGCGGCGGGAGCAAATTGATGGCGGGCTGCTTGGGTTCGAAATTAGCCGCGGCGGCCCCAATCGAATCAACGAGCGCCGCACCGCGGTCTTCGGCGCCGCTGTTGGTTGAGTTTTTCTGCAAATCGACAACTGCTCGAAAATCGGCCAGTCGCACGGGAGCTTGTAATTTCCCTTCGAGCACCTCGCTCAATCCCGACAAACCCGCCGGAATCCCGGACAAACACACGCCATCCGGTTTGCCCATGCCATTCCGCCACTGAAAATGCAACAGTGATCGCGAGATCTCCTGAAGCAGTCGCGTGCTGAATGGTTCCCGCGTTTCCGCCGGCGGCGGGCTTTTCGGCCGCTCCGTTGCCCGGGTTACATTTTCATCCAAGCCGAGCGCGAATGTTCGCAGCGCAAACCGGCCTGATTTCTCAATCAGCACCAAAGTCGTCGATTGCGCGCCCAGATTCACTCCGAGGAAGCTCCCGGCTCCGGGCCCGGAAATGAGCCTGAACCCCGACAGTGTCGCGAGCGTCGCGGGTAATACGATCCGTGGTTCAAATCCCGCCAATTGCACCGCCGAACACAGGGCTTCGAGACTGTCGCGCCTGGCCGCGGCGAGTAGAGCCTCCGATTCGGTTTCCGTTTCGTTCACTGCGATGCTGCCCCAGACCACTTCCTCAAGAGCGTAGGGAATATTTTGGGCGGCTTCGAAACGGAGGATCTTCTCAAGCTGCGCGACTTCCACTTTTGGAAGTTTAATGAACTTCGTCAGACATAGCCGGGCCGGCAGCAAGAGAGTGACGGGGCCGCGTTTTTTTATCCGCCTTCGGAGTGAGCGGAGCGCAGTGCCGGTATTTTCCAGCCATCGGGCGTCGCGATTTTGTTCACCCGCCACCGGCAACGTTTCCACGGCGAGTTCATGCAGACACAGCCGTGCCCCCGGCCGGCTAAAGACAGCGAGCGAAACGCGGTCGGGGCCGCATTCCAGGATAAGCGTTCGATGGGAAACCACGGGCGAAGAATTGAGTACACGGCCCGTGTGGAAGATTTGTTTGCCGCTCTTTCGGCAAAGGTCACGCTCTTTTTCCCATGAGTCTCGTTTTACCCTATAAAATCAGCGTGCTGGTCTTCATCGAAAACGCCGCGGGTGAGCAGTTGCTCCTGTTGCGCGCCAAGCAGCCGAACCTTGGCGTATGGACGCCCATAGGTGGGAAACTGGAAATGACCATTGGCGAATCACCATTCCAATGCGCGATCCGCGAAACCGCCGAGGAAACCGGCCTGGATGTCCGTCAGGAAGAGCTGCACCTGTTCGCGATGATCGCAGAAAAGGCTTATCAAGGCTCAACGCACTGGCTGATGTTTCTGTTTCACTGCAAAAAAATCATCAGCGCTATTCCTGCGGATATTACAGAAGGTAAATTTGCATTCTTTTCCCGGGAAAAGATCCAGACTTTGCCGATCCCGGAGACTGACAAAGCGGCACTTTGGCCGATATTCGACCAATACAAAGACGGCTTCGTTTCGCTGCGGGCAGACTGTTCGGTTTCGCCCATCCAGATCACCGTGGAACAAATTACCGGCCGTCCCTGAACCGGACCCCTTCACCCGCGGCGAAAACGCCGCGTCTAATCGTCGATCGGGTGGCCGCAGATGACACAAGTTTCTCTTGTCTTCCCGGCATTTTGGGCAAATGAGAAGCTTCTGCGGACAATTATTACTTCAAACTCAAAACAATTTCCCGTGATCAAGAAAACAACCTCACCCAGAAAGCCCGAAGTCTCCGACCCGGGGTATGATGCACGGCAAGCGCCTATTAATGTCCGACTCGCGCCGGACGAGAAGATTAACTTCTTCCGCGACATGGTTCGCATCCGTCGCTTCGAAGAGCGTTGTCTCCGTAGTTATCAGGCCGGCGGAAAAATCGGCGGTTTTCTCCACCTTTACATCGGCCAGGAGTCAGTAGCCGTGGGCTGCGTTTCCGTCATGGGCAAGGACGACCACATCATCACCGCCTACCGCGACCACGGACACGGTCTGGCCGTTGGCATGGGCATGAACGAGATGATGGCGGAGAATTATGGCAAGTACACCGGTTGTTCCAAGGGCAAGGGTGGCTCGATGCATTTCTTCGACCCCAGCCGTCATTACTGGGGTGGCCATGGCATCGTCGGCGGCCAGGTTCCTCTTGGGACCGGCATCGCTTATGCCTTGAAATTTAAGGGCATCAAGGGCG
>DASYTB010000303.1:0-11891 GCA_036002705.1 Verrucomicrobiia bacterium | reverse complement strand
ACGCGCCGGTGGGTGAAGGGTTTCACGAAGGCCCTAAACTCCGCAAAACCGCTCGTGTGCTCGGCGACAAAGTCATGGTTCACCGCGCCGAGCTGGATCAGTTCTCGTGCAAGCCCGTAGAGCAGTGTCAGATCGCTTTTGGGACGAAGGGCGCAGTGCCACTTCGCCGCCATGGCAGTCTCGGTCACGCGTGGATCGATCACGATAATCTCGGGATTGTGCGGGTTGCGCATGACCCGTTGCCACATGATGGGGTGAGCGATGCAGGGATTAGCTCCGATAAAGACGAGCACATCGCTCAGTTCGAAATCGGCATAGGTGAACGGCGGCGCGTCGAATCCAAATGATTCTTTATAGGCGACGTGCGTCGTGGCCATGCACTGGCGCGTATTGCTGTCGCAATGAATGCCGCCCATGCCGAATTTAAAAAGCGAGCCGAGCAGAGCCATTTCCTCGGTGCAAAACTGGCCTGTGCTGAGGAAGGCGATGCTTTCGCGACCATATTTTTGCTGGATGCTTTTGAAGCGCACGCAAAACTCCGTCATCGCCTGGTGCCAGGTCGCTTCGGCAAAATCGCCGCAGCCACTCTGGCGGCGCAGCAGCGGAGTCGTCCCGCGATCCGGCGCCGCCAAAGGCGCAAGGGCTTCCCAGCCTTTTGGGCACGCCATTCCGAGATTGACCGGGTATTCGGCATCCGCGCTGAGGTTGACCGCCTCACCGTTTTTCAGGTGAGCGGTCAGGCCGCAACCGGTCGAGCAGAAGCCGCAAACAACCCTAGTCGTCGCGTCGGGCGCGTGCTTGGCTGGAATTCGGCCGAGGCCGAAGCGGCCCGGTTCGAGAACCAGATCGCGCGTGAGCGGGCCGGTCCATTGGCGGAGTTGCGGGTTGAGATCGCTAAAAGAGAGCTTCACACCGGGAGAGTTTCACGCGCGGAATGACCGGGGAGGGAGCCCGGCATGCGCGGCGCATTGGCGGTGGCAAAGAAAAGATAGCGCTCGAGCAGTTGCGACGCGCAGGTGCTTAAGAAAGCAAGCGTTCCCCAACTAGCGCCGAGGCCCTGCGATTGCGCAATAACCATCAAAAAAAAGATGCTTGAAAGGCCGAACAGAAACGTGTCGAGACGAAGGATTCCGGGCCGAAGCCGCAAGGCAATCAACACTGATCTGTGCGAAGGCGAAGCCGGATCCGCGGCTGCCGTTTGCAGCAATCTTCTTTCCCAACAAAAGAGAGTCGCGCGGATGATCGCGGCGACGCACGCGAGGAAAGGCGCCAGGGTGGGCGGCGTGGAAGGAGCGGGTTGAAGCCACCCGCAAAGCGCGGCTCCGGCAGTAGCGCCGAGCAGAGCGACACTGCCGAAAAAACGCGGCAGAACCATTCGAGACGACCACACGCTGCGGCAAGTATCGATGTAGATCATCGCGGAACTGAACACGGCGATCATGCCGAGAGAGGCCGTGAGCGCGGAAAGCCAGAGTTCACTGGGAATTGCCAGCCCGGCGAGAGCGGCTGCGCCGTAAGCGGAGAAGGCGATAATCTCCCTGCTCATCCAGGAGTTTCGCCAGCCCAAAAATGCCCGCCAGGCTTTGAGGGGGCGGCCGAGATGAAAAATACTTACCCCCAAGCCGGAGAAGAGCGCCACGGTCGAAATAAGATGCAAAAGGTGGCTGTGGGCGTGGGAGTGGGCGCGGGACTGGACGAAAACATTGAGCAGATGTCCGCCGACCGCCAGTTGCGTGAGGACCAGCATCAGGACGAGCGGCCAGTGCGCGGATTCCAGGTGCAGGCTAAAGTCATCGGCAGAAACCGCGTCGAAAGGGATGCGCTTTGTGGACTGGTATCGCGTGGCAGGCAGCGTCAGAGCCGAATCGAAAGCGCCGGGAATCATCGTCGATCCGGTCGAGGCCGAGGCGCGAATCACCTGCTGATTCACAATTTCAATGCGAATGGCTTCGTGCGGGCAGGCCTGAACGCAGGCGGGCGCTTCGCCGACCGCGAGGCGGCTGTGGCACATATCGCATTTCCGAACGATCCCTTTCGACGCCGAGAATTTAGGAACATCGTAGGGGCATTTGAGAATGCAGTATTGGCAGCCAATGCATTGATCATCCAGGTGGCGGACGATTCCTGTGAGAGGATCTTTATCGTAGGCCAAAACCGGGCAGCCTTCGGCGCAGGCCGGGTCCACGCAATGATGACAGGCGGTGGTAATCGTTTGTTGGTAAGGGATCGAACGGCCATCCTCCTTGCCTCGATCGCCAACGATCAGCCCAACGCTCCGCCACATTTCGTTCTCTTCGAGGCCGTTTAACGAATGGCAGGCACTCACGCACGCTTTGCATCCGGAACAGCGATCCAGATCGACAGCGAAACTATATTGTTCACCGGCTTTGGGACGGGAGAGTGGAATTAATTCGCGATAAGGAACTCGCGCCGGTGGCGGCGTCCCCCCGGTGCGCGTGTCAGGCGCGCTGTCGTGGTACCTCGCGAAGCGTTCCACAGGCGCGAGGTCCTGCTGCTCGGCGAGGAGAAGATCAACCAGGCTGAAGGCGCTGAACGCATTTTCCGCGCGAGCACTCATGTTGAGAAAAGCTCCTGAAGCTCCTTCAGGTCGTGCCGCATCGTGAACTGCTGGAAGGACTCGCGGCCTTCGCGCTTGGCAAGATAGACCTTTAGGATTTGTTCCAAAGTGCGGGGCAGCTCGGAAGCGCTGACTCCGGAAAAGACCTGCCGACCGACATTTTGGTGTTTGCCGAACCCGCCTCCGACAAAGATGTGGTAAGCATCGATGCTTTCACCGGCGATGCGCGCTTTGGTTCCCAAACAGCCGATGTCGCCCATGTAATGCTGCGCGCACGAGTTCGGGCAACCTGTCAGATGAATGTTGACAGGCTGGTCCAACGGCACGCGTTTTTCCAGCCATTTGTTTAGTTCGAGCGCATGCGCCTTCGTGTTCGACTGGGCAAATTTGCAATAGCTGTTGCCCGTGCAGGCAATGATGCCGCTGCCCACGTTCGATCGTTTAGTCGCGAGGCCCATCTTCTCGATGGCTCTTTTCAGAGTCGGAACAAACGCATCGGGAACATTTGGAATGATGAGGTTTTGCCAGACGGTCAGCCGAATCTCGCCCGAGCCGTAGGCATCACAAAGGTCGGCGAGACGGAGTATCTGTTTCGGGGTGATTTGCCCAGCGGGGAGGGCCACGCCGAGGTAATTGAGACCGCGCTGCTTCTGCGGGAAGTCGCCAATATGCGAGTGGGGCAGCTCGTGGGCCGCCCAGCGGAGACCTTCCGGAGCATAGGCGGAACGGCGCAGAGCATATCCGAGCTTCACCTCGACAGCGGCGAGATATTCGTCGAGTGACATCGTTTCGAGGAGATGCTTAAGGCGCGCTTTCTTGCGATCGGTGCGGCAACCGCGTTCGATGAAGACGCGAATAATCGCACAGACCACTTTGACGATTTGGGCCGGTGGGACCGCGACACCAAGATCGCGGGCGAAGGCTTTGTGCCCCGTTGCGCCACCGAGCGCGACACGAAAGAGAATTTCATTCCCTTCGCGGAAAGCCTTCACACCGACATCGTTTGTGTCTTCAACCGAGCCGATCAAGCCGCCGCCGTCGAACGCAACGTTGAATTTGCGAGGGAGATTATAAAAGGAGCGTTCGTTAATGATGATTTGTGCCAGATCATTCACGTAGGGGAGCGTGTCGATCAATTCAACCGGATCAATCCCAGCGGTCGGATTGGTTGTCAGGTTTCGGATATTGTCCGCGCCCGCGCCTCGCGTATGCAGGCCCACGCCCTGGATGCAGCGCAGGACTTCCGGAGCGTCCTTCGGCTGAATGAGGCGAATTTGAAAATTTGCGCGAGTGGTAATCTGAACGTAACCCGTCGTGAGTTCCTGCGCGACGCGCGCGAGCTCGCGAAGTTGATAACTTTTGACCACGCCGGCCGGAATTCGGAGACGCGCCATGAAGGCGTCTTTAACCGGCGTGAGAAAGAAGAGACCGTTCCACTTGAAGCGAAAAACTTCCTCCTTGTCGGGCACCTTGTTACCAAAAGCATTTTCGACCATTTGCGCGTAGGCGTCGAGCGGGTGGAGTTCGCGTTTAACTCGCTCTTCGAAAATAAGCTCTTCCTCTTTTTTCTCCGGGACGGGTTCAACATCCTTGAAGCTCTGGCCGCGCGCGGCGACACCCGCGAAGAGGCCCGCGAGATACTCGCGCTGCTCGGGAGTAAAACCATCCATCGGGACCGCGGGAATCGGCAAAGCGAGCCTGTTTTGCGTCTCAGTAAACATCGCGCTGATAGCGTTTCTCGGATTTGAGTTTTGCCACGTAAGTCCTGGATTCTTCCGCGGACTTGCCGCCCGCCGTTTCCACGACTTGATGGAGCGCCGCATCGACATCCGCGGCCATTCGCGAAGCGTCCCCGCACACGTAAAAGTGAGCGCCATTCTCGAACCAGGCCCAAAGCTCCTTCGCGTTGTCGAGCATTCGATGCTGCACGTATGATTTCGCCTCTTGATCGCGCGAGAATGCCAGATCGAGACGGGCAAGATGGCCATCGCGCTGCCACGCGACGATCTGCTCTTCGTAAAGAAAATCGGTGGCGCGCTTTTGATCGCCGAAAAAAAGCCAATTGCGTCCAGAGGCCCCCTGAACCTGCCGTTCTTCCAGAAAGGCCCGAAACGGCGCGATGCCGGTTCCGGGGCCGACCATGATGACGGGTGCGTCTGACTTCGAGGGAAGCTTGAAGCCGTGCGAAGGTTGCACATACACCTTCACGGGGCCTTGGCCACACCGATCGGCAAGGAAACAGGACGCAACGCCTTTGCGGAGCCGGCCGAACGACTCATATCGCACCGCGCCCACCGTCAGATGAACTTCGCCCCGATGCGCTTTCGGGCTGGAAGAGATGCTGTAGAGGCGAGGCGAAAGTTTACGGAGGAGCGCGATGAATTCCGCGGGCGGGAGCGGTTGCGGCAGCCCTTGCAAAATATCAAGCACGTCGCGGCCCCAGAGCCATTTCTTCAGGTCTGCGGCCCGATCGGGCGGCAGCAATGGAGCGAATTCACAATTTGGAGTCAGCCTTGCCACTGCCGCGAGCAAATCGAGGGACGGCCTGCTGAGATCGAAGGAGTGCAAAAGAGCCTCACGCAAGGAGGTGGGCTGTCCGCTTACATCCACGGTTTCGTCGCCGGTGCTGGCGACCGCACGAAGAATATCGAGAACCAGTTCGGGACAGTTCGAGGGACAAACGCCAAGAGCGTCCCCGACTTCATAGCTCAGCTCGCTCCCGACCAGACTGATTTCATAGTGGCGAACCTCTTTTGCTGAACCGGGCTTGTTCAGGAGGGCGTTTCTCAAGAGCCGCGCTGGAAACGGGTTGTTCTTCCCGTAAGCAGAGGCCGCGAGCTGGTGCGAACCGTTGACGTTGCCATTGGTGGCGCCATTGACATGAAGGGCGATCGCTACGCCGTTTGGCTTCAATTTGTCCCAAAGCCCGTCGATCCAATTTTTCGCCGCGACTTCGTAATCCACGTCGCATTCTCCGCGCGGAATGAGACGCCTGGCCCCAAGTTCTTCGAGGCGCGCATCAAACTTTTTCGAGGCACCGCAAAAGTCGGCGTAATTTCGATCGCCCAGTCCAAGAACCGCGTATTCAAGCTGGCCAAGGCGAGGCGCATCACTGGACTTAAGCCAATTCCAGAAGTTGCTCGCGTTGTCCGGCGGTTCACCGTCGCCCCACGTGCTCGAAATCACGATCAGGCGTTTGGCCTGGGGAAGCGCGGCTTTTTCATAATCATTCAAGGGCAAAATGGACGGCGCAAAGCCGCGCGCCTGACATTCCTTCACGAGCTTCTTCGCGAGGCCCTCAGCGCTGCCAGTTTGCGAGCCGAACATAATGAGAAGAGGCTCGCCGGCCTTTGGGTCGGCGTCGCGGACTGGCGCGACCGTCATTTGAGGAACAGATCCAAAGAGACCGGCGAGAAAGCCGTTCAACCAGGCGCGTTGTTCGAGCGTGAAGGGCGCGTTTTCAGGAATGTACGGAATGCCCTGCATGACAGTTCCTAAAAACTCAAGGTGGCCTGGAGATAAACAAAATCAGCATCGCGCGCGCCGAAGGCTGGCGCGGACAACGACTGCTGAATGTAATTGCCGGCGAAGAAGTGGCCGTACCCGGCCTCTAATTGAGCGAAGCGCGTCACGGCGTAACCGGCAATCGCGTCCAGCTCGGTGCCAACAAAGTTGCTGTAGCCGGGATTAATGCCGTAACCATTTCCGGGAGTGGTCGTCACTCCACCACGCGGCACGCCGGCGACGTTGTAGAAATTGTCGTGCGTATCCGCGAGCCAGAAGCCGTGGCCTTCCAGGGCGAGGCTCACTTGCTTATGCGGTTTCAATTGAAAGATGCCCCGGACATCGTGAATGTTCTGCAACGAAACCATATCCATGTAGCCGTAAAACTTGTGGTTGGTCGGGAAGAGGTTCTCGAACGTCTCGTGCTTATCATCGGCTGGATTGCTGTCTCCGGAGGCATAGGAATACTCCAGGGCGAGGCGAGGCGTGCCCCATAAATCCGAGAAGGTGTAGCCGCCCTGGATCACGCCCATATAGGCCTGGTGTTCGAGACGCGGCGAGTTCACTCCGAGACGCAGATCGCGAAAATCTCCAAACTGGCCCGCGGTTTCCACCAGGTAATCCCAATTGCCGAATTCGCCGGGTTTGGATTTCAGACGGAAGCCGGCGGTGTAAATATCGCGCGCGCTCGGCTGCGGGAATTGCGGGCGCGGCTCGGCCGCGCTCGCCTGGGATGTGCTGTTCCGGGCCAGAAAATAAACGTCGAGCGAATTTTTTGGGACCAGCGGGGTGGTGGCATAGACGCCCGAGAACCAATCGTAATCATTGCTGACGTTGAAACGCTCGTCCTCCGGGATCACCGGGCGGGTGGCAAAGAAATCCGCGCCGAACCACTCGTTCTGCCAACGCAGCTTCGCGCCATCAAAGACCCGTCCGATATTATTCCATCCAAATGCGCCGATTAAGCGTTCATCGCCATAGCTCAACTCCTGGCGGCCGACCTTAAGGGAAAGAGGAAACTCTTTGTGATTTCCGACCGTGACGAAGGCCTGATGCAAATCGACCGTGTCCGATTCTGGACCGTTTCCGTCGTAACGGGCCATGCCGGGCACGGCAGGATTATTCGCATAAGCCGAACGTTCGTCGCCATCCGCGAAACTGCTGCGTCCTTCGGCGTAAGCACTCCACCACTTGTCGGTATAACCGATGTGATAGCGAATACGCGTCAGGAAATACTCATTCACGTCGTCGGCCCCGTGATCTCGAAAATCGAGGGAGCCGGGCACGCCGGGGATGGCGTAGCCGTCTTTTACTTCGTAACGGAGACGAATGTTCCCGCCGAAATCCCACTGGTTCATATAAGGATCGTTCGTGCGCAGATATTCGTTGAGAAATCCCGCAAAGGGAGCGGGCGGCGGGGGTGGAGCGTACTGCGCGTGAACACTGTTGATCGCCGCGCAAAGCAGCGTGCCTACGGATAGTTTGGTTATTTTGCTTTTCACCGGTGGGTTTAATGATCAAGCGGCATTGAGGACTTCTACGTTCGGGGTGATGTCAGAGGGGGCAATGGGAGCAAGTTTTTGCTTTTTGTGGGCATGCACTTCGAGAAACGTGATCAAATGTTCGCGGAGTTGGTAATAGCCGGGGTCCTCAAGGAGCGCGCGCCGTTCGCGCGGGCGCGGGAATTTTACTTCGAGAATATCTCCTACTTCCGCGGCGGGGCCGTTGGTCATCATTACGATGCGGTCGGCAAGAAAGAGCGCCTCATCGACATCGTGAGTAACCATCAGCGCGGTTTTCTGATCCTTGCGCCAGAGGTCGATCAAGACTTGTTGAAGCTCCATGCGGGTGAGCGAATCGAGCATGCCGAAAGGCTCGTCGAGCAGAAGCATCTTCGGCGACAGGGCGAATGCCCGAGCGATCCCGACCCGCTGCCGCATTCCCTGCGAAAGTTCTCCCGGCTTTTTGTGCATGGCGTCCGCGAGTCCAACAATGGCGAGGTAATACTCGACGATTTGGTTGCGTTCCTCGCGGCGCGCGGTAAAGAAAACCTGCTCGACGCCGAGCATCACGTTTTCAAACGCTGTCATCCAGGGCAGAAGACAGGGCGATTGGAAAACCATCCCGCGATCCGGTCCCGGCCCCACCAGTTCTTTTCCAGCGAGAACGATTCCTCCGCCGCTGATTGAGCTGAGCCCGGCGATCATGGAAAGCACGGTCGATTTCCCGCAGCCGGAATGCCCAATCAAACAAACGAATTCGCCGCTTTGAATGCGTAAATTGAAATTCTGGACGATCACCGCGGGGCCGTTCGGTCCCGGATATGTTTTCGCCAGGTCCGTTACTTCCAGATAGTCGCTCATGTTTTCACCTCCACCCTTTTTATTTCCCCTCGCCGAATTGGACCCCGGCTCCGTTGCGAGAAACGCCGAGGCACGGACAGGTCCTCGGGCTCGATCTCGGGCAGAACCAGCTTGCGGCTAACCGTGGCGTGTTTTTTGGCGCCGTCTCCCAGGAGATACTCGATGACCTGGCAGCGAATCCGTTTGAAGTTCGGATCGTGATTCACCGCTTTGCGGTCACGCGGGCGCGGAAGATCGACGTGCACGGCCGGCCCCAGAGTCGCGCCGGGACCCGCGCTCAACGGCAGAATGCGGTCCGCGAGGAGAATGCCTTCATCAACGTCATTCGTGATGAGTACGACTGTCCGTTGGTGCTCCTGCCAGATCCGGGAGATTTCGTCCTGCAACGTCGCTCGCGTGAGCGCGTCCAGGGCGCTGAGGGGCTCGTCCAAAAGGAGAATCCGCGGCTCTATGGCCAGGGCGCGCGCTACAGAAACACGCTGGCGCATTCCCCCCGAAAGTTCACCTGGCTTCTTGTCGCGCGCCGGCGTGAGGTTGACCATCTCAATGTATTTCTCGACCTGCTCGCGGTGCTGTGTCGGAGTGGAATCGGGAAAGACCTGCTCGACTCCCAGCAAGATGTTTTCAAAAACACTCAGCCACGGCAGGAGCGAATAGTTTTGGAAGACGACACCGCGATCCGGACTGGGTTCAGTGATGGCGGACCCATCCAGGGTAAGCGAGCCGGAATCGGCGCGCGTCAAACCAGCGATGAGCGAGATTAACGTGGTCTTCCCGGCACCCGAATAACCGACAATTGCGACAAACTCGCCTTTCTCTATCTCGAGGTTGATATCACTGAGCACCTCGGTTCGAGAACCATTCCTGCCGAAACCTTTGTCAACGTTTTTGAGTTCGAGAAAAGCCATGACTTTGGTGTTTCTTTAGGCCGTTTTAATTTTGTGTTCCGCCAGGCTCATGAGCCGATCGAGCGCGAAGCCGACCAGGCCAATTGTGACGATGCACAGGATGATGTGCTCGTAAATGAGACTGTTGTATTCCTGCCAGAGAAAGCCTCCCACGCCGGGCCGGCCCGTGAGCATTTCGGCCGCGACAATCACGAGCCAGGCGATTCCCAGGCTGAGACGGAAGCCGGTGAACATATAGGGCAGCGCCGAGGGCACCAACACTTTGAAAAGTGTTTTGGTGCGCGAAAGTTTTAAGACGCGCGCCACATTCAAATAATCCTGCGGTATCGCGCGCACACCGACGGCGGTATTCAGCACTGTCGGCCACATCGAGCAAATCGCGATGGTAAAGAGCGCGCCGAGTTCCGAGGCCTGCTTGCCCGCACCGAGGAACAAGACCAGTCCCAGGGGCAGCCAGGCCAAAGGCGAAACGGGACGGAGAATCTGGATAATAGGATCAAAGATTTTCGTGAAGGTGGCAGAGAGTCCGAGCATGAAGCCGATGGGCGTGCCAATCAGCAACGCCAGCAGATACCCTTTGGCCACCAGGGTTAGTGAATACCAGGTGAAGCGAAGAATGCCCTGGTCCATTTCTCCCCGCTTGGCGAAAGGTTCCAGGACGTAGCTTTTGCTGGCTGACCAGGTGCGCGCCGGCGAGGGAAGCTCTTTCGCCCAGGTCATCGCGGAGATCTGCCACGCGATGATCACGACCACAATTCCGACCAGCGGAAGAACCAATGAATCGAATTTAAAGCGTCTCATATTTCAGGCTTTCAGATTGCTCACCGCGAACCCTTTGGCGTAGGCCTCGAGGTCGCCCGATGGATCGAAAGTCACCCCGTCGAAGAGCGTTTCCTTGTCGTTATTCAATCCGCTGTGCGCGTAGCCGATCTCTTTCATCGTCTCTTCGTAAATGTCAGTTCTCATGACCTGTTTGCAGATGCCTTCGTAATCGACATGGGAATCCTGCGCCTTCACGAGGCCCCAGCGGCGGTACTGAGTAAGGAACCATTTGCAGTATTTTGGCTGCGGATAATTGCAGTTCCGGCTGCTGAAAATCATGTAATTGCCATCTTCTTTTTTGCGGCCATCACCGTAGTCGTAGTGACCTTGCAGACGGCCAAGGATCGTGTCCTTGTCGCAATTGATGTAAGTCGCCTTCGAAACAATCGCACATTGCTCCGGACGATTGTTCAGGTCATCGAGCCAGACGCTGGCTTCGTGCAAAGCTTTCAACACTGCTTTGACGGTCTTCGGGTTCTTGTCCGCGAATTCGCCGAGGAAAGCGCAGACTTTTTCCGGATGATCCTTCCACATATCTTGAGTCGTAACGGACGTGAAACCGATGCCGTCGGCAATGGCGCGGGCGTTCCAGGGTTCGCCAACACAAAAACCATCCATTTTGCCGATCTTCATGTTCGCGACCATTTGGGCTGGCGGGACGACAATGAGGCTGATGTCCTTGTCCGGATTAATGCCGCCGGCGGCGAGGTAGTAACGCATCCACATCGAGTGGGTGCCGGGCGGAAAGGTCATCGCGAAACTCAGTGGTTCTCCGAGCTTCTTCGCTTTTTCAACGTATGGCTTGAGAGCTTTCGGATCGTTCGAAACTTTCCCTTTCCATTCGGCTTTGAGCGAGATGGCCTGGCCATTGCGGTTCATAAGCCAGGGAATGATCATCGGCTTTTTGGGCGAACCGGCCAGACCCATCGTCGAAGCGATCGGCATCCCGATCAGCATGTGCGTCGCTTGAATGTCGCCACTCGAAAGTGAGTCGCGGATGGCGGCCCAGTTGGCGCCTTTCATCACAACGGAATTGATCCCGTATTTCTTAAGAAGGCCTTTCTCGTGCGCGATGGCGATTGGGGAGCAATCGGTCAACGCGATCATGCCGAATTTCAGATTCGCCGTTTCCGGGGCGTCGCTGGCGTAAACGCTACCCAGCCACCCTTTCGGCAATCCGCGCGCCAGCGTCGCCAGAGCTGTGGCGCGCAGCCCCGCTCGCAAAAACGCACGCCGGGTCACCAAAAAGGAACGCCGGGTGGCTTCAGGCGACCTGGAGGCTGGATTCATTTCTTTTCTCATCAATTTTATCATTGGGTTTCGAAGCACGGAGTTGCACGGCGGAATCGAAAATATCAGCGCGATAAACGCGTCGCGCGAGGACCTGGTTCAGCGCCGAAGGCTCATTGCAGGCACCCGTGGCGCGCACCAGATCGAGCAGCCAGTCGGCGCGGGCAGTGGTGGGCTCGTTCGCGCCGTGTCTCGAAAAAACCGCGAAATCCGGCAGATCGCGAGTGAGTTCGTGACCGAAATGGAACCGGCCAGTCACGCCCGGCAGCAACGCTGCGACGGGCGTATTGAGATATTCCGGGCGTGCCAGTATTTCCGCGATGCGCTCGGCATTCGCGGGTTGATCGCAGAATTCACACGCCTCCAGGAGAGCCGCAATCAAAAGCAAATGTTCACCTTCACGCGTCTCGGCAAAATCCCGGCGAA
>DASYTB010000302.1:0-6853 GCA_036002705.1 Verrucomicrobiia bacterium | reverse complement strand
GGGGGGCGATGGCTCCGTCATGAAGTTGTACAGTCACGATCTGGTTAATGGCACAACGCACTTGCTCACCGCGAGCGGGCAAACCGCCAAGGACGATCTGTTCGATCTTTCAATCGATTCGGATGGTTCTGAATTGGCCTTCGTAAGCTCGGGAAGAAACATCGAAGGCACGGGCGAAAGCAGCGCCGGATACATTCTTCGCTCGGCCGTTTCGCCAAACGCGGTGAAGGTTGTAGTCACAAAGACGGACACAACCAGAGCAACGGGCAACGCGGATAGCAGCATCGATCCCATATTGGTCGAACCCGCCATTTCCGCTCAGGCTCTGAGCCTTGATGGCCGAATCGTCGTCTTCACGAGCGACGCGAGTGACATAATTCCGGGTGATACGAACGGTACCGCCGACATCTTTGTCCGAAACTTGCAAACAAAAGAAACCCGACTCATTAACCTGGCCCCCGCCGGCGGGGGAATTATTCCGGGATCGCGATTTATCGGGATGAGCGTCGATGGCGCGCGCGTTGCCTGGTTCGCTCCAAACCCCGATCTGGCTTTTCGTGGAACGATCTATATTTACGATACGTTGTCGGGCGTCAGTACTCCGGCCTCAGTCTTACCGGATGGAACGGTCTCAAATACCTCAGCGATCGCAGCAGATTTGAGTACGGACGGCCGCTATCTTGTCTTCTACGATGGGTCCCCTCCCGGTCCTCCTTACGTTGCGATCCGCGACTCGCAGCTCGGTCAGGACACTGTCGTCACAAACAAAGGCGTAGTTGCTGTGTACCGGGCCTTCAGTGGGGGTGGGAAGTACGTCCTTTTTTACGACCCTTCCGACAATCCCGTCAGTCGTATCCTTGATTGGAAAAAGCAGGCGATGAACTCTTTTGGCGGCTATCCACTTGGAACGAGCTCAGACGATTCGGTAATGCTATTTCAGCACGCCGACAAACTCTATCTATACAATCCCGCCCTGAATTCTTCAAATCTTATAGCGACCAATGTTGTCCTCGGCGCCCTGAGCGCCGATGGTTCCACCGTGGTCTATGGCGAAGCTACTTCATCTCGGTCCGGCGCTGTTTCCAGAACGATCATTTACGACACGATCAGAGGAACGCGCACTCCGCTTCTTCTTGGGACGAATGAGGTGCGTCTGGCGGGACAACCATCGATCACTCCGAATGCACGATCCGTCGCGTTCACTGCGCGCGTGGAAAGCGATTCCAGCTCGAACAACGACTTCTCGAATGTTTACGTGTATGATCGCGCCCTCTCGCAACTGACTCTCCTCACCCGCAAAACGAACGGGCAGCCGGCCAACGCGGCCTTCAGCGCTCCATGGATCTCAGCGGATGGTCAAACCGTCCTTTTCGACAGCTTCTCCCCAGATCTGGTGGCGAATGACTCGAACGTCGCTTCAGACGTTTTCGTCGCCAAAGTCGGGCAAGCCTTGCAAGTGCAAATGCAAGACCAGCAAAACAGGCTTTCAATCTCCTGGAAGACAGTCAACGGCGGCAAGCTGCAGGAGTCGATTTCAATCGATGGCCCCTGGACAACGATTCAGAACGCGCCAGAGCCATACGTTTTAAACCGCGCTAACATAGACGCGCAAAAAATTTTCCGCATCCTCTACTGAAACTTGATTCTCGATGCGTCCGATCCGCCTCACGATTTGCATAGATACACGCCACGAATTACGGCGCACGATGAGAACCCTGGGGACGCCCTGCGTCCCTCGCGAGGCTCACGAGGGTCAGCAGTGGCGTCCCTGTCTCCTCGTTGCTCCTCGTTGCAGCAAGGGTTGTCGACTTTCATCGATCTAACTACGATCCGGGCGATGGGTCGCATTCTTTTTGCCACGATCGGTTCCCCAGGGCGATTTGCATCCATTGATCGCCGTGGCTTCGGAGGTGCGCGAGCGCGGCCACTCCGCCGTTTTCTGCACATGCCCGGGCTATCGTGAAAAGATCGAGGCGCTTGGCTTCGAGTTTCATCCTTTGCGGCCTGACCTGCCGCAAGAAGAAGCAGAGGCAGTCCGGTGGCGACGCGAGATCATGGATACGAAAAAGGGCACGGATCGTCTCCTGCGCGGTTTTCTCTTCCCAAATCTCCGCGCGACCTACGACGATCTCGTACAAGCTCTCGCTGCAAGCGATGGGACTGATTTGCTGGTTTCGGGTGAAATCGTTTATGCCGCGCCGCTCGCGGCGGAAAAGACCGGCGTGCGCTGGGTCTCGAGCCATCTGTCGCCGCTCTCCTTCTTCTCCGCTTACGATCCACCGATTCTCCCGCCCGTCCCAGGCCTCTCGCGTTTGTTGCGGCGATTGGACCCCGGAGTGAATCGGCAGGCATTCCGCCTGATGAGACTTTACACGCGATCCTGGAGCCAACCGGTCCGCCAATTGCGAACGGAACTCGGCCTGCCCAAACCACGGAAAGGCTCCGACCCGATTTACGACGCCAAGAACTCTTCGCATCTCGTCCTCGCCATGTTCTCCTCCGCGCTGGCGCTCCTCCAGCCCGATTGGCCGCCGAATACAGTCCTAACCGGGTTCGCCTTCTATGACGCCGCGCGGGAACAGAATCTCTCCGAGCTGAAAGCATTTTTCGCGGCAGGCGAGCCGCCGATCGTTTTTACGCTCGGCTCGGCGGCGGTCTTTGACCCCGGCCGTTTTTATGAAGAGAGCGCTCGCGCCGCGGCTTTGCTGAAGCGCCGCGCGATCTTATTAGTCGGCGCGAATACCCCGTCAGCCTCTCCCTCAAAATTCATCCTCAGGTGCGACTATTTACCCTACTCAGAAGTTTTTCCGTTCGCCGCGGCGGTGGTACACCAGGGAGGTGTCGGAACGACGGCCCAGGCCATGCGCGCCGGTTGCCCGATGCTGATCATGCCATTTAGCCACGATCAGCCGGATAACGCGGATCGCCTCGTCCGGCTCGGTCTCGCGCGAAAGATCTCGCGGCGGGCATATTCCGCGGAGAGAGCCGCCACCGAACTGAACTGCTTGTTGAATCAGCGACTTTACAAAGAACGCGCGCTGAAAATCAGCCGCCAAATTCAAAAAGAGAATGGCGCCGGCGCCGCTGCGGGCGCGCTGGAGAATTTGCTCTCGACCCGTCCCGAGTTAATGGGCAGAGCGCCCTCATGCAATCACTGCGTTTAATTGGTTCGAGATCCGGCGGACGGGCTCGCACAGTCTGCCTCGGTCTCTTCCCCCATCAGTACGCATCCCACGTCGCCCCGATTGCCAATTATAAGCGACTCTCCTTTCTGGAACCTCGGGGAATCCATTCCATCGATCGGGCAGGCATCAGTGGAGCTTTCCGCGGTCAGATCCCTATCACCGCCAGTCATCCGGCACGTAAACATCCGGACGGCCGTAGCCCGGCTCGTTTGGTTTGTGCATCGCCACGCCCTGAATTCTCGGGCGGAAATCACGCGCCAGCTTCCTGCGATACGCGTCATGCAAAAGATGCAAATGCTGTATGGTGTCGGGGAAAGTGAATAGTCCGGCGTGCCGGGTCCCACATTGGCCGAATAGTTCGACGACTGTTCCGCCAACCGCGTGGCCACGCTGTTGCTCGAATCGCTTTCATCCATGGTTGTGCCGATTCGGACTCGGCGCAGCTTCTCAACTCGTGACTCCGTTGCTATAGTGTGCCGGTGATTGCGAGAATCTTTCGGGGAGCGCTCCTCCTTTGGGTCATTTTGCAACCTGGCCGCGCGGCATACGCGCAAAGTCCCGGGCATGATGCGCTTCGCCTGTTCAAACGCGGGGCGAATTTTGGGAACTACCTGGAAGCGCTACCCGGACAGGACTGGGGCGCACATTATTCGAACAGCGATCTGGACCATGTAAAAGAGGAAGACTTCGATCATGTTCGTTTGCCGATTGCCTGGAGCCATTACGCGGGTCCGGCACCGGGATACAAATTGAAGCCCGAGATTTTCGGGAAAGTAGACGAAATCGTTACGAACGCGTTGTCGCGGGGCCTAGGTGCCATCATCAACATCCATCACTTCGATGACTTCACGACGGACCCGGCGGCGAATGCGAATAAGTTTTATGCGATCTGGCGGCAAATCGCGAAGTATTACGCCGGGCAACCGAATCGTCTTGCTTTCGAGTTGTTAAACGAGCCGAAAGACGCCGCCACGACCGTGGTTCTGAATTCGATCTACGCGCAGGCAATCAAAGTTGTCCGCGAATCCAATCCGAGCCGGACGATTTTTTTGGGTCCTTCCCGGTGGAACAGTTTGGACGAGGTGCCGAAGCTTAAATTGCCGGCGGATAAGAATCTTATTGTGACGGTCCATTGCTACGATCCTTTTTACTTCACCCACCAGGGCGCATCCTGGGCCGGCCCGGACGTGACGACACTTGGCGTGATTTATCCCGGCCCGCCCGCCCAGCCGTTGACACCGAATCCCAATGCCGCGAAGAAATCAGTGGTGAATTGGCTGGGGCGTTACAACACACTTCCCGCCGGGCAGAATCCGTCCGGCCCGACAGCTTTTACCGCCCGGATGGAAAAGGTCGCGGCGTGGGCCAAAGAAAACAATCGCCCGATACATCTCGGCGAATTCGGCGCATATGAAAAGGCCGATCCGGCGTCGCGCGCCCGTTATTATTCGGATATGCGTAAAACGGCGGAGCGGCTCGGGTTCGGATGGGCGATTTGGGATTGGAAGGCGGGTTTCAAATATTGGGATGGGGACAAGCCCGCGCCCGGAATGCACGAGGCCCTTTTTGGCAAGTAGAGCTATGCCGGCCCGAATTGTAGTCAGGCGCATGAACGAGCAACTGGTAATGCTCGGTGAGATTGCGCTTCTCTTTTCCGATACGACGCGATCGCTTTTTCGAAAACGGCTTAGTTTCAGCGATCTGCTTTACCAACTCTACATGATTGGGCTCAAATCGCAGTCCGTGGTCTTGATCACCGGCGCTTTCACCGGGATGGTGCTCGCGGCGCAGACGTATCTGCAATTTCACAAAGTCCGGATGGACACGGCCACGATGGCGGTAGTGAGTGTGTCGATGTTGAGCCAATTAGGGCCGGTGTTGACCGGGCTTATGGTGGCGGGGCGAGTCGGCGCGTCCATCGCCGCCGAATTGGGAACGATGAAAGTGACGGAGCAAATTGACGCGTTACGCACGCTCGGGACGCATCCGGTGGATTACCTGGTGCTTCCGCGCGTCGCGTCGTCGATCATTGCGCTGCCCGTTCTGACGGCCGAGGCGATTGCCATCGGGATTGGCGCCGGTTATCTCGTGACCACGTCGCTGATGAAGGTGGATGCAGCTTATACCCTTTCGAACATGCTGAAATACACGGTTCCGAACCACCTTTGGCAGGGATTAAGCAAGGGGCTTTTCTTCGGTGCCATGATTTCCCTCGTCGCGTGCTATAAAGGTATGAACTGCGGCGAAGGCGCGGAAGGGGTGGGGCGAGCCACGACAGAGGCCGTGGTTTGGAGTTCAATCAGCATTCTGATCAGCAACTTCTTTCTGACGCTGCTGCTGGGCAGGGTTTTTGCGCCATGATGAAATCCAGTTTTCAATCAAAAAGAATCCCGTGAGGCCAAGACAAAAGCACCTGGCCCGGATATTTCGCGGTCGCGCGGGTATCTCATTAACACCGCGGCTTCAGCCCGGTGCACGATACGCGTTCGATGCAAAAACTGTTTCAACAGTTTGCCGGCGCGAAGAAGCGTTTAAAACGGCTGATGCGATCAGGCTGGGCCGATGGCACCGGGCTAAAGCCTCGGCGTTAATGAGAAGTACTCTGATCGTTTCTGAAATATACAGCCTAAAACTCCCGAAATTTCGGTGGTTGCGCCTGCGGTCGTCGTTGGGCGCCCAACGGGACAGGCGGGGCGCCTATCCTGCCCAACGTGCGCGAAATCCCGTTGGGATTTCCGCGGGGCGCTTGTCATGATTGAAGTCCGTGAAATACGAAAAAGTTTTGGGTCGCAACAGGTGCTGGACGGGATCTCGTTCTGCATTGAACCGGGAGATTCGGTCGTGATTATCGGACGGAGCGGTTGCGGGAAAAGTGTTCTCCTCAAGCATTTGATCGCGTTGATGCGGCCCGATTCCGGAAGGGTGATCATTGACGACGAAGACATCACGAATTTCGATGAGCGGCGGCTGCTCCAAGTGCGGCAGAAATTCGGGATGCTCTTTCAAAGCGCCGCGCTGTTTGATTCGCTGAACGTGGCGGAAAACATCTCGTTTGTGCTGCGCCGCGAAGGCAAACTTTCTCAGAAGGAAATTGACGAGCGGGTCGAAGACGTTCTCGAAATGGTGGAACTGCCGGGCACTCAGCAGAAGAAACCATCCGAGCTCTCCGGCGGAATGCGCAAAAGGGTGGGACTGGCGCGGGCGATCATTTACAAACCGGAGATTGTCCTTTATGACGAGCCGACCACGGGGCTGGATCCGGTCGTGTCGGACAGCATCGACCAGCTTATCATTCGCGTGCGGGAGCGATTGAAGATAACCACGGTGGTCGTAACGCACGACACCCGGAGTATGCGGCGGGTGGGACAGCGAATTTTGATGATGGTGAACGGTAAGATTTACGCCGCGGGACCTCCGGAAGATATCTTTGCGTCACAAGACCCCGTGATCCACCGTTTTGTGAATGGGATTTCAGACCCAAGAGAATTGACGTTTTAGCCGATGAGCAAGAGCCGATTGGAATGGAAAGTGGGTGTCTTTGTAGCGCTGGGGTTAATTCTGACCGCCGCGATGGTCATGCGCTTCAGCAAAGGGACAGGGCTGTCCACCACATATCACCTGAATCTCGAAGCGCACAACGCCGGCGGAATTATTCCCGGCGCCGCAGT
>DASYTB010000301.1:0-14616 GCA_036002705.1 Verrucomicrobiia bacterium | reverse complement strand
GCCTGCCCGGTCGCTCGGGCCATGCGCTTCTCCGTACCTTCCGCGATTAAAGAGCGAATCATCTCGACGAGCTTTAAAAAATCGAACGGCTTTTCCACCAGGGCACCCACACCCGCGCCGAGCGATGTGAAAAGCTGGTTCGGCCGGGCCGTAATAATAATAATCGGCAGCAGCGGGTCTTTCTCGCTGAGGGCCTCGTAAGTTTCCCATCCGTTGCGTCGCGGCATATTTAAATCTAAAAGCACCAGCTCGACTTCTTCCTTTTCAAGGATAGCGAGCGCCTCTTCTCCATCCATCGCGCCGAGCGGCGCGTAATTCTCGTAGCTCAGAGCATTCATGAGCGATTCGCGGACACCGTCGTCGTCATCCACGACAAGTATTTTTTTCCTCATAAGCCACGCCCGAGTAGCGACTGCCTGAGCATCGAGTCTTCTCTTTTTTATCTGCCTTCAAGGTCCGGGATTTCGTGCTGAGTTTGGCCCGGACCTGCTTTTCTTGAGCGGGGAGGTTTTATCGAAATCGCCCGTCGGCCATGAAAAGGAGCCCGAGGGGCCAGAGACGCTTAGCGGTTGCCGGAGCCCAACTGTCAGCAACGCCGCGATGGTCATTAAAATCGTTTCACGTCTCAACGTCATTGTTCCGCACCCACTCGCAAGGTTTAAAGCGGAAGCCGTGCCAAAGTTGCCCAAGTACATGGTCCCTGTTTCCTCTGAATTTGTGCCCCTTGAAACCGTTCTGCGTTTCCGGAGCGGTAAGTCCCTTACCGCCGGGCGGTAAGCGGGTTATCGCCTGACTCTTTGGAACAACTTTTCGTTTTCCCGAAAAATGCTAAGGATTTCCATAAAGGAAACCGATAAGGCACAAAACGGTTGCTATCCCGTCAGCAAAACAATAGGAGAGAAAATGAATGTCAGTAATGTTGGCTCTTCTTGCGGGACTTCCCAAAGTGCCTGGCAAAGCCAATTCAAAAAGGTAAAAGACGACTTCCAGAAGCTCAAAAGCGCGCTGGATTCGGGGGACGTATCGGGGGCACAGGACGCCTATGCCACGTTGAAACAAGACTTGCCGGCGCCAAAGAGCAACTCCAGCAGTTCACAACCTCAAACCGATTTGCAATCGGTCGGGACCGCTCTTTCCTCCGGCGATCTTTCCGGAGCGCAGAAGGCGTTCGCCGCGTTCCAGCAGGATGTGCAAACGGCACGCGCCTCGCACGCGCACAAACACCATCACCATCCCGACGCCGATGGCGGCCAGGATAACGGAGGAAATTCCAGCGCGGTTTCAAACACCACCGCGTCGCAGGCGGGCGGGTCTCTCTTCAGCCAATTGGCCTGAAGAACCGCGCCTGATCAAAATCATTCTCATTGAGGCCTGACGGTCATGTAAACCGTCACGCCTCCTTGCATCACCGCCAAATAGTAGGTGCCTCCGCCCAAATAATAATTCACCCCGTTGAGGATGACCGGAGTCGCGCCGGGCGGCAGTTCCGCCACCGTAATTCCAAGCGGCGGCGGAACCACCACAAAACCATTTCCTTGCGGAAGGTAATAGGCGCCCCCGCCATAAAAATAGGTCGTTCCCCCCACTGAAAGGGCTACCGCGCCAGTGGGCAGCACAGGAACAAATACGCCGGTCGGAGGCGCCACCACGACATATCCCGTTGGATTCGACTGGTAGTACACTCCATCATAGTAATAGTAGGGCCTGCCTCCCACAGCCACGGAGACGTAACCGTGCGGCAACGCATGCACCAGCATTCCGGACCAAAAGTCCGACCAGAAATGCGCGTGCCCCCGGTCCACCTCATAATCCCGATCGCGATGGACGATCACGGGTTGAGCCACATGCCGCTCTTCGCGCTTGATTTCGACGGGCGGGCGGTGTTCGTCAACTTTGCGGTGTTCGTCATGGAAACGGTTGTTGCCGCGAATGCTTCCCCAATCCGCGCGGGCTGTTGAAGACGCGCTCATGGCGAAAGCGGTCAGGGTTAATAGCGCGAGCCCTTTCATTTGTGCCAATTTCATAACCTCCTATGGATTTGTGCTCCCTTTGGCCGCGGCGGAACGGGCGTTCGATTCGTCTGCTTGTTCTGGTGGTGCCTTCTGCATCGGGATCCGCGTCGCTCCCGGCGAGGCATCAAAAGCAAAAGCCGAATCCGCGATTCTGGCATTGAGGTCCCAATAGGTGAGCAGCGCCGTAAACTGCGGCTCGCCCGGGTCTATCTTGTGATTCAAAACGATCTTGCGGATCAGCGGCTGCGCTCCACTACTGATCCAAATCTGCCAATCAATGTTTTCCTGCGTGAATGCCAGGTGATGACAATCCACGCCGAGCACCGGAACAATTCCAAGATACCGGCCTTTTTCGACCTTCGCCACCGCGCTGTCAAAAGGCTTGCTCACGACAAGATCGACCAGCGGCAAGTCGATCCCGTAATCCTTCTGCGCACTATCGAAAGCTGAATCCAAAGAGCCGGGTAGATCGACTGTGCTATAAAGATTCCGCCTCTGGTCGAACACAGCCAATGTCTTCCCCTCATACCAGAACTGGCGATGAGAAACCGTCCCGCGGACGTCCGCGTGCAGATGATCAGGCCGCCGCACATCGAGCTCCATCGTGCGCGTGAATTGCAGTTTCTCGCCCGTATCCGTCACACGCTCCCGCCAAAGTTCCGCCTTCACGATGAAGGACGGAGCTTGCGCGAGGTAATCAAAGGCCGCGCGCAACTCCTTCTCGGCTCGGGGTTCGATCTGCCCCTTTGTTTCCTCCTGCGCCTGCGTTCGCGGTGGGCTGACCGCCGTAAGCAACGCGAGCGCCGCCAATTCCCATGAAATATTCATTCTCTCCTCCTGAGTAAACTCCCTAACCCCGCTTTTATTCAAGCGACCGAACGTTTTATCTCCAATGTCCGCCTTCAAATCTCCACCCGTGCGGATGGTGAACCCATCGCCCTTCCACCCAAATCGCATGCCGATGCGGCGGCAGGATCCATCGGCCGGAAATCCAAACCCAGCGCCCATTCCATGACCAATAACCGGGCGTCCAAACATACTCCACACTCGGTGCCACCGGCACTGGTTCCACCACGGGCGCGGGCGGGGCCGCTTGCACCACAACTGGCGCGGTTTGAACGGCCTGCGGTTGGGCGACGACCGTTTGCGGCGGCTGTGCCACCATGGGCGGTGGCTGATTTTCCGGAGCCTGGCCGCTTCCCGGAAAGGCCGCGGGCGGGGCAACGTTCTGCGGCACAGGGCCGCTCGGGGGCGCGAAAGATGTTGGGGCCTGGGGTGGTGGTGCGTAATACTGCTGCGCAGAGGGTTGTCCAGGCGGTTGTCCGGAGGGCGTTGAGTAAATCACTTGCGGGGGAGATTGAACATACACCGGCGGGCTCGAGTACACGACCGCCGGACGTCGTTCCACGCAACCGTTGAGAATCATTGCCAAAACCGAAGCGGCCAAAGCCACCGATGCCGCGAAACTCTTCCTCATACTTACCTTCGAAATGACGCGATGGAACGCATGGAAGTTACACCCGGCTCGCAACTTGCTAAAGAGGGCTCGGAACTCAGCGAATTCGGCTCTGATTGAGTTAAAAGCTTTTTTCCTGTAGGAAACCCTTGAACGAATTGAAATCCGGATTCAAATTTCGCCTCTGGCTCTTTGGAATCGCCACGGCCGCCGTCGTTTCCATCATCGCTGTTTCGTCGGCCAGCGCCTGGAAGCATCTGGGCGCCCTTCGAGCCGGCCTGAATGAAGCGCAGTCCGAAAGCTTCGATATCGCCAACCATTTTCAGAGCTTTTTCCTCGATCTGAATACAGGCGCCTTGCGCTATGAAATCGACGGAAAAGAGGAGGATTGGGACCGATTTATAAAAAAATGGAATCACCTCAACGCCTGGATTGACCTGCAGAAACCGAAACTCAAGACCGAGACCGAACGCCGGGTGCTGCAGAAGATCGACGATGCTTACGATGTTTACCGCGGAGCCGCGAACCGCTTTCACGCGATGCCTCGTGCCATCGGTTCCCCGCCTTTGCAGGCCTTCGCTGACTTCGAAACGCAAATGAATAACATGATTCAGCTTGGTTACGACCTTGCGGAAGCCCATAACGAGGCTCTCGGCGCGTTCGCTCTGGAAACAAACCGCTCTCTGCTCCGCCTGCGCACTCTGCTGATTTGGGCGCTCATTTTACTCGTTGTTCTCGCGGCTGGCCTTTGGGCTGTGATTTACCGGGACATGATCGCTCCCCTCCACGCGAAGCTCATCGAGAGTCGCGCCTTGCTCGAACGCCAGGAAAAGTTGGCCTCGCTCGGCGTGCTCGCGGCCGGACTTGCCCATGAAATCCGAAATCCACTCACCGCGATGAAAGCCCGCCTCTTCACACTCGGCAAAAGGCTGGAAAGTGGCACGCCCCAACAACAGGATGCCGGGGTCATCAGCCGCGAGATCGACCGGCTGGATCGGATCCTTAAAGACTTTCTCCAATTCGCACGGCCCACGGACCCCAAGCTTTCCCGCATCAATGCCATGGATTCACTCCGCGAAGTTCACGCGCTGCTCGCGCCCCAGCTCGAGCAGAGCAATATCCATCTTCTGCTTGAAGACGGCCCGGCCGTCCCAGTGGAAGTCGATCCGCAACAGATGACGCAGGTCCTGTTGAATCTCGTGAAAAACGCCGCCGATAGCATCGGACGAAATGGCGTCGTTACTCTGCGACTTCAGCGTGAATCCGTGTTGCTCGGCGGGCGCCATCGGAACGTGGCCGTGCTTGAGGTCGCTGACACTGGCACCGGCATTGCCCCCGACGTTGAAAAACGCCTTTTCGATCCGTTTCACACCACCAAGGAAGGAGGCACCGGCCTCGGGTTGTCCATCGCGGGCCGCATCGTGGAACGCCACGGGGGCGCGTTACGGTATCAAACTCGGGTTGGACATGGAACTGTTTTTGGTGTCGTCCTGCCTGAAGCAAAAAATCATGAGCCGCACCGCTAAGTTGCTCCTCGTCGAAGATGATTCCGATGTTGCCGATTCGCTCTGCAACGTTTTGCGCGATGAACAATACGAGGTCACCGTCGCCAACCGCGGCGACGAAGGTCTCAAACTGGCCAAACGCGAGAACTTTGATGCTGTCTTAACAGACCTGCGACTTCCAGGAATGGACGGGCTTGAACTTGTCCGCTCCTTGCACGAAGAAAAGCCGCGTCTGCCGATTATCCTGATGACCGCCCACGGCACGACCGAGAACGCCATCAACGCCATGAAGCTTGGGGCGTATGATTACCTACTCAAGCCGATTGAAATGGCAGAACTCATCGATCTGCTGGCCAAAGCCGTTAACGCCCGCCGCCAGATGACCGAACCGGTCGAGCTGCAGGAGAGCCAAGGAATGGATGGCGCGCGCGACGCGCTGATCGGGAACAGCCGGCCGATGCAGCTCATTTACAAGGAAATCGGGCGCGTGGCGACGAGTTCCGTTCCAGTGCTGATTCGCGGCGAAACGGGCACAGGCAAAGAACTGATTGCGCGCGCGATTTATCAGCATAGCCAGCGCGCCAATCGGCCCTTCATCGCGATCAACTGCGCCGCCGTCCCCGAGACGCTGCTCGAGAGCGAACTATTCGGTCACGAACGAGGCGCCTTCACGGGCGCTGATACCCAGCGGATTGGCCGTTTCGAGCAGGCCAATAAAGGCACGATCTTCCTCGACGAGATCGGCGAACTGAGTGTTAACACGCAAGCCAAGCTCCTGCGCGTCCTGCAAGATCAAACATTCCAGCGGCTCGGGGGGAAAGAAACGCTCACCATTGATGTGCGCGTGATCGCGGCAACCCATCGGAACCTGGAGGAGGAAATCGCCAAAGGCGCCTTTCGCGAGGACTTATATTACCGCCTCAACGTCGTTTGCATTCAACTGCCGCCTCTCCGCGAGCGGCGGGAAGATATCCCGGCGCTCGTCCATTACTTCTTTCGCAAACACGGCGCGGAACTCGGAGTTCGGGCGCCGGCCATTGAACCCGCGGCGCTCGAAATTCTGAAAGAGCAGCCCTGGCCGGGGAACGTTCGGGAAGTTGAGAATGCGTTGCGCCACCTCATGCTTTCCACGCGCGAGTTCACCATTAGCGCCGAACTCGTGCGCGAAGCGCTCCAAAAGGCCAAGCGTGGCAAATCCGGCGGCATTACCCTCCAGGAATGGATTCAGGAACTTCTGCAGTCCGCCAAAGAAGGCGCGGGTGAAGATGTCCTCGCCAAGGTAACCGAAACGGTCGAGAAGGAACTCTTTTCTCAGGCGATTCGCCTGGCGAATGGGAACCAAACCCAGGCCGCAAAGTGGCTCGGCGTCTCCCGCCTCACCATGCGCGAAAAGCTGCAAAGCTTTGGCCTGAAGGAAAGGTTGGAGGCCGTTTAGCAGCATTCGCAGCGAGGGCACTCTCAGCTTGCCACGTGCGTGAAATAGTGCCCAACAGGATTTGAACCTGTGACCAAGCGATTCATTTTCATTTATGAATTCGCCTACGCCCGCATCCCCGACAATGGGCCGAAGATTCCGGCGTTCCTAGTCATTCACCCGTCACGCGGAAGCGCATAAAGAGTTGAGCATTGTCCGTCGGGGGAGAATTAATGGTCCAGTCCAGGAGGACTCTGCCGTCGCCCACGGGTTGGGTTGTGAGTCCATCGAGGATCGGAGCAGCGTCTTGCCAAGTGAACAGGTCGGTCGAATAGAGAATTTCAATGTTCGCGCGGTCCGCAGCGAAGCTCTGTGCGTAGGTCAGGTGGAGGAAGGGAGAGGCTCCGCCAGCGCCAGGCCGAGCAGTGACCCTCGGGAGGATAAAGGGCTTTCCGGGATTATTTCCGAATGCATAGTCCAGCAGGTCCGGCTGGCCGTTGCCGTCCGCATCCCCGGATGGGTCCGCAGGAAACGGGATGACATCCGCACTGCCAGGAGTGCCGCCGCTCACGAGGCTTGCCCGCCAGTTGCCGGGAAGGTCGGGATCGGGATGAGTTTCGGGCGCAACCAGCACGAGACTGTAGCCGCTGCCGTCCGTATTGGTTGGCCAGGGCGAACTATCCTTGTAAGTGAATTCCAAAATCGTTTCGTTATCGGCATCCTCGAGTTTGATGTGCTCGCCGCTGTTATCCAAGGCGCCATTGTTGGCAAAGATTCCGGCCACGGGCATGCCGAGTCCATAAGCAAGGTTAAAAGCCGCCAGGTCCCGCACGACCAGCGCGCGCGCGCCAGGCGCTAAGGTTTTTAAGGCGCTTCCCGTGAAATCGAATTCGACCCCTTCCGTGAATCGAACGCCGCTCAATTCGAGCGTTACGTTCGTGCTGATATTCAAGAGTTCGATGAATTCAGCCAATCCATCGCCGGGCGGATGGTACATCAGTTCGCTCACGACGAGATAGCGCTGCGCATCGGAGGGCTGCCCCTGGTAGGTTAGTGCATTGTTCGTCGCGCCGCCGAAATCGATAAGCGTGATCGTTTCGCCGAAACTTGAGAGATGACCTTGATAGCCCCCCTGCACAAAGAGGCCCTGGCCGCCCTTCGGCGAAACGGTGCGTGCCCGGAAGGCGGCGGAATTCGGGCAAAGGTAGAGCGAGCCACGGGCTGGAATAACAGTGCCGGGAATAAACTTGTGCTGAATTCCGCCCGTCAATTGCCAATCCGAAATATCCACGGCGATGGCGTTTGTATTCAGCAGTTGAATGAATTCCTGGTCCTGATTGCCCGAAGCGGGACTGACCTCGTAGTTCCCGAACCTGAGTAACGGCTGTGCGTTTGTCCCCGGGATTATTATGCCGCCATAGAGCTCCGGCAAAATCAACATGTGGCTGCTGGTGATGGAATAATTGAGTCCCTGGATGGCTAGAACATTTTTTCCCGCTCGCAGGCTGCTTTTCTTCGCGGTGATATCGAACACGGTGAAGGCCGAGGGATTGGCTTCAGCTTTCGTTGTGGCGGCGGAGTTCCATTGAAGGGATGCCGGTGAATTGGATGAACTCAGTATCGTGCCGTTGAGGAAGCCGATGAAGCCATCGTCAAATTTCATCCGCAGCTCAAGTTTATCGAAGGCGGGGAGGTTCGTCACCTCGAACTCGATGCGGATATAGACGGTGGTGTTGCTCTGCATGGGAGATCCCACATTTAAGCCGATGAGCGATTCATAACCATTTGCCCGCTCATAGCCCACACCCGTGACGCCGCTGAGCCAACTTGAGGTGTCGTACGGTTCTTGCGAGGTGAGTCCGATCCAGTTCAAGCCCAAACTATTGTTCGTGGGGACGATCGCCTTGGCTGGCGCGCCCGCCCCTAGAAGCGGCGTGTACTGGTAAGTCACGCCTGTCTGCGGCAGCGGGATTTCGCCTCCCTTGCCGGCGATCTGCGTATTGTAAATATATTTGCGCCGTGCGGGCAGGTATTCGGTTTTCCAACGCTCGATTCCCCTCGCCATGTTTTCCACCGCTGGATTTGTATTCGTATAGGAAACCGTTTGGCCGCCTTGCAACCACGAGCCCCATTTTTCAAAATCCCGGCGGGCGTCGGATGGCACAATACCCGGAGGATCGATCAGCGCTGACTGCTCGTTGAGCCGGCGCTCATAATACGAGTTGCTCTCAGGCGTCCCTGCCGCGGGTAAAGGCTGAAGGAACTGGTCGGTCAACGTGCGAATCCGTCGCATAATCATGGCGCGCATGGCCGGGTTTTGGAACATTTGCGCAACGAGCCGGATGGCGTCGCCGGTTATGACATAACCATCCGTATAAATTCCGTTGTCGAAGTATGTGTTCTGCGTGTTCCAGACGCGTCCTTGAGAGAGGTCCAGGTCCCACGGCAGGATGGCCCATTCGCCGCTGCGTCCGGTATCGCGGTAGATATACCAGTTTTTGCTGTGCATATCGATATTCCGAATGACAGAGTTCGCAGCCAGCATGTCCACGCAGCGCGGGATATCGATATTGTCGTAAAGATAGTTGATCAGATTTGTGCCGGGCAGCGCAAGGCCATTGATCAGCGCCTGGAGATCATTATTATTCTCGAATTGCCGGGTCTTTTTCTCCACGCCAGTGCTCCCGGTGTCCCCGGCGGATTTGTTGAGAGTGTTGGCGTAAACTTTGTAGAGCGCGCCGTTTTTGTTCAGCCCCGCCCGGTCCAGATAATCTTCATTACCGCGTTCCACGAAATCAGCCGTGCTAAAAAAATTTCCGTTTAATTGCACGCGCACGGTATAGGCCAAATGCGCCGCCACACCCGATTCGCGCATCACTTCGTAAGCCAGGACGTGGCGCACCTTCGATTTGTCCGCCCAGTTGGTGAGCAGATCGACGCCAGACTCTCGAGGCGCGTTGGTGCTCCAGCGGAAATGGTTATTGTGATTGAAATCGATATTGTAGCTTTTTTTCGTAAAACCCGCCGTGGATTGTCCATGCACACTGAAGAGCACGTTGTCGTAAAACTCACCATCGTAATAGACCGATCCTCGTGAACCGCTGTCCGTGCCCGCCGCACCGGCATTACCGGTGAACCAATGGAATACCGGCAGAAGCGATTGAATCCGGGGATCCTGTGTTACGGTTCCGAAATATTGCGGCGAATCGATGGGCGTTCGGAAGGCCGGTTCTTTCGTTTCCGTCCCGGTTCTGTCTGCGGCAACAAATCGCCAACGCGTCATTTCTCCAGGCCCGAAAGCCGAAGCCGGAATCACCGCAGTCCAAACCCCGTCGCCAGCCGTGGTGTCGGCGCCCGTGCCGTCGTCCGTCATCGGCAGCATTGTTTCGGCGCCGAACATCCGGCGATAATAAAGCTTCATCGAAGCGACCGGTGCGTTCAAAGCGCGAAGTGTCGCCGTGATCGTTAAGGGCCCAGCCAACGGCTGCGGAGGGTTCTTAATCACGACATTAATGACTGGTCCGGCGCGAGTCCCAGCCGAATTCATCGCTCCGGGTGTCGGAGCGGAAAAAAAGCTCCACTCGGACGACGAAGCCACGCCGAATGAAACGTTTTCGAACTGCGGCGGGTAAGCTGGCGCAAAATCATTGATGACAGTCACTCCGTCCGGGGCGACCAATGCCAAGTACTCGCCGTCCGACGAAAGCTGGAAATTCGTGTGCAGCCGCCCGGCTGGATCAACGCGATTCTTTTCAGAAGCAAAAACGACTAGATATTCTCCTCCATTCAAGCTCACCGCCGGAAAGGTCCATTTTTTGAGGTTTGCGGGATTGTCCGTGAGATGATATCCATTGAGGGAGATCGGGCTGCTATCCGGATTGTAAATTTCAATCCAATCGGAAAACTCCCCATTCTCATCCTTCAATCCGGAAGTGTTGTCAGCCATGAATTCGTTGATGCGAAGCGCGCCAAAATCCGGGGTGGCGTACGCCAAGGCCAGCCAAAGCGGCAGCCAGCGCCAGGAAGAGGGAGCCCGGTTGGGTTTTAGCATGGAATTGCCTACTGCTCGCCACCGCCAAAATCAAGTTTCAAGTGCAAGGTTTCAGTCTTTGTTGGGTGGGCCATGGGAATGGAGGCTCCTGCCGAGCCGTTTATTCCAAATGCCTAATCTTTTTGCTAGGCTGGAGCCTCGCCCCACCGAGAGTGAGCAGTTACTTTTAAGTTCTCTCGTTGCTCCCTTGTTGCACTTCGTGTTGATCGCGGCCGCGTTTGCTGGCGCGGGTCAGTTGAGGGCAGCACCAACTATTGTCATTGATGACGCGGGGGCCACCGGAATTGTGCGCGGACACGTGGTTGATCCTCAACCGGGAAGGTTCGCCGTGGCCGTGGTGATCAACGTGTTGGATACGTTTTGGACCAAGCCGTTTTATTCGAATCCGCTCTCGGCTGTTAATGCTGCAGATGGCACATGGAGCTGCAATATTTTTACCGGAGGCGCGGACGCTTGTTTTCAGCAAGTTTTGGTCTATTGCGTTCCCAGGGATTTAAATCCAGTTCCGCTGGCTCGGGGCGAAGGGTTTCCCCCGGCGGGACTGGAAAGCGCCGCGCTGGCAGAAACATCGGCGGTCAAGAGTTCACCGACCGTGATCAGGTTCTCGGGTTATGAGTGGAACCTCAAGGATACAGGCGACTGCCAGTGGGACCCCGGACTGAATTTTTGGTCGAAAGACCTGGTGACGGTGGAAACAAACGGGCTTCATCTGAAGTGCGCCGAGATTCGGGGGCAGCTTCGGTGCGCGGAAGTTTCAACGATCAGCTCGACGAATCGGCCTTTAGGCCTTGGCACATTCAAGATAGTTCTGGCCTCCACGGTTGGGGAGCTGTCGGCTCTTGATCCCGCGTATGTCACTTCGGGCTTCACTTTCTCGCCGTCGGCCCCGGATACTGCTTATGACGAGGCGGACATTTGGGAGTATTCAAAGAGCGCCGTGGTCGGTGCGGATAAACCTTTTCAGAATGTCGTTCAGCCTTACCAGGATCCAAGCCGCCGTTTCCGATTCCTGATCAACGACACCTACGTAACGACCGCCCATTCCGTGACCGTAAACCGGGTGCGGGGCGCGACAAATCGCTACAAATTCTCATTTACAACGACTGATTCTATTACAAGCAGAGAACTTGCGAGTTGGCAATTTCAAGAAAACCGTTCAACATCGCTGGCTTCCGATCTCGCGCTTCACCTGAATATTTGGGCGTATGGCACGCCCACGAAACCGGGTGAAATCGTTATCAAGAGCTTCCAATGGTCGCCTTTGCCCGCGCAAATCGAGGGGGTGCCCGCCGCGGATGGGCTACATCTCCTGGTCACGTGCGACTCGCCGGTTTTGTCGTGGCAAATCCAGGAGTCAGCCGATCTTAAAAGTTGGAGCCGGCTTGCAGAAGTTCGGGCGGGTGAGGGTCAGGATGCATCCTTTATTGTCAGCACATCCAGCGGTCCTCGCTTTTACCGGGCGGTTACTCCGTAGTAACTACCGAGGATGGACTGTCTGTTTCCGAAGATAGTGACTGCCTTTTGATTGCTCGATTTCCCCACTGCCCGGAGATGCGCCTGACTCGATCTCGCCAATTAAATCCACGTTGCCTATAATGAACTTCGTGCCCAAGGGAGTTAGCCAATTATGGTGCGTAATGCTGCTGTTCTTTTGTCTTGCGGCCTGCAAGCGCCGTGAATCCAAGTCCGTCGAGCAACCGGCAAATCAGCTCGAAGGTCAGCGAAATCCTTCGGATGAGTTCCTGAGCTTAATGAATGCCGGAAAGAATTATCTGGAGCAGGGTGACGGCACGAACGCGCTGGATATCTACAAAAAGGCTGAGGCCATTGTGCCGCACGATGCAGACGTGCATTTGAATCTTGCCAATTGTTACCTTTTGAGCGGAGAAGCGACGAACGCAATTCGAGAGGTGGACGAAGTTTTAAAGCTCGATCCCAATTCGCCAGCGGCTTATTTCGTGAAAGGATCAGCTTGGCTTCGCCTTTCGAAACCAGAAGAAGCGGTGAAGGCGTTGGAAAATGCGAAGAAAATTGATCCGGGACAGACCGCGACGTTGTTTCAATTGGGGCTGGCCAGGATTGGCCTAAAACAATGGGATGAAGCGATCACCGCGTTCCGGGAAGGCATTGCGCTGGACCCAAATCATCTTCAGGCGCCGGCGCATTATCTTCTGGCTCAGGCGTTGTTCCGGGCCGGGCGGCAAGCGGAGGCGGACAAGGAGTTGAAAGAGCATCAGTCGAGCGTCGATGCTGCAGGTCCGAGTATGGGCGCGGTGACATTCGAGCGAAGTAAGTACACTCATGCGCGAGTGCCCTTCAAACTCGATCAGCCGGACAAAGAAGGAATCAAGATCAGCTTTGTTGATGCAACCAAAGAAGTCTTCGGCGCCGCCGCACAGAATTTTTCCGGCCCAATCGGAATTATTGACGCGAACCACAAAGGTTGGAACAGCCTCCTCGTGCTCGAAAAAGGGCAAGGCTTCCGCGTGCTCTGGAATACCAATGGCACATTCCATCCCGGGGTTTCTACCCCTTTAATCCCTGGCGCCACTTATTCGAGGATGTTGGTGGGGGATCTCCAGAATGACCGTTTCGATGATGTCATCGTACTTGGCGATCAAGGGAGTCATCTCTTCAAATTCGGAACGAACGGACTGGTGGTTGATTTATCACAAGTGAGTCACCTAAATACGTTGCGCGCCACGGACGGAACGTTGATCGACCTGGATTTCACCGGGAAGCTGGATCTCGTCGCGGTGAACGGAAATACCAATGTTGAACCCAACGTCCAAATTTTCCGGCAATTTGGTCCACTGCTTTTCTCCGATATCACGAGCACGTCCGGCCTGCCTTCCTCTCTCCACAACGCGCGGGCGGCGATCATGGAGGATTGGAACCGCGATTCAGTTATGGACCTGATCGCGACTCGGCAAGATGGACCGCCATTGCTTCTCGAAAAGCAACGAGGTGGACCATTGGTTCCCCGCGAACCGACCAATTGGATCGCGGGCGCGGTAGCCTGCTCGGCCGACTTTGATAACGACCTGCGACCCGATTTGGCGGTGGTGAGTGACGGAAAAATCACGATTTGCTTTAGCGGTGGAGAGCGACAGGAAATCGCGTTCCGTGAAAATGCCCCTGTCCGCCAGCTTGTGGCCGTCGATTACGACAATGACGGCTGGCTGGACCTCTGGGCCGTCGGCGAAAAAATCTGGGTGTGGCGCAACCTGGGCCTTTCCGGCTTCGAGGAACAAACGGCCGCGCTCGGGCTGGACCAATTTGATGGCGGACCGGTCTCGGAAATCCACTTCGCGGACTTTGACAGGGATTGCGACTCGGACGTGATCGTCGCGCTCGCGAATGGGGGCCTGAGATACCTCCGGAACGACGGCGGGAACGGCAATGCGCAAGTGAAGGTGCAATTAATCGGCAACCGCTCCAATGCCAGCGGAATCGGGTGCAAAGTCGAAATTGAGACGGGCGGCCTGCGCTTGATCAGAACGGTGCAAAGCTTGCCCGTGGAAGTTGGCGTAGGGAAACATCAGAAGCTCGATTCGTTCCTGGTGCATTGGTTCAACTGGCCCCAGGGCTCCGCCGAGCTTCCAGTGAATTGCCAAGAGCCGCTCCTCGCCTTGGAAATGACCATTCAGGAAGGCTCCTGCCCTTATCTGTATGCGTGGGATGGAAACCGTTTCCGCTTCGTGACCGACATTTTGGGCGCGGCGCCGCTCGGACTGCCGATCGCCGAAGGCCGCTACATCGAGGCGGATCCCGAAGAATTTGTCTGGATTGGAAACGAACAGACCTTCCCCGCGCGGAATGGGAATTACGAGCTTCAGATTACCGAAGAACTTCGCGAAGTGCTTTACCTGGATGAAGCAAAACTGGTCGCGGTGGATCACGAGCCGGGCACCGAGGTGCATCCGACAAACAAACTCCTTCCGGGTAGGGCAGGCCCGTCCCCCGGCGCAGCACACCGCATAATGACGCTCCACAACGAGCATCCCTTGCAAAGTGCTGAGACGCTCGGTGGCCGGGATGCCACCTCCGCTTTAAAAGCCGTCGATGGCCAACGAATTTCGCCGTCCAAATTGCGCGTCCCGCAACTCCGCGGCCTCGCCGAACCCCACGGCTTGATCCTTGATTTCGGCCCGCTCGATGTAAGTAAGCCGCTTGTC
>DASYTB010000300.1:0-7039 GCA_036002705.1 Verrucomicrobiia bacterium | reverse complement strand
TCGCCCTGTTTTCCGCAGCCGCAGGCCGGTGGAGTAAGCCGGGGAGCCGCTTTCCCGAAGAGGATAGAAATTGAACCCATGTCTTTGCTCCGCGCCGCCAGACCCGAGATGAAGTGTTACGGTATTATGAGCCTGGCCGGGTTGAAGGAACACGGCGGCTTCCACCGATCGCTTGCCAATCTGCAGTTCCACGATATCACCATCTTTGAGATTCTCACGGTGTGCTAGAGCGGGGCCAATCATCGCCGCATTGTCCCACGTGATCTTGCTCAGCGGTTTGGGCGTTTCTTTCAGCCACGGATTGCTCGCGAATCGTCCGTCCCACAGGTTCGGGTCCGGCCGAAAGGTTAGTTCGAGATCATTCGATTCGCGGCTGGACTCACTTAAGTCCTGGCTGGGAGCCTTAAGCTCTAGCTTTTTCTTCGGCAGCGCAGAGCCGCCAATTAGTCCGTCGTGCACCGCTTTTCGCCAACCCATCTCGAAATCGTCCCATAGTTTTTGGCCACGCCAGAACTCGCGCACGATGTCGTAGCTTCCGCGAACCGGTTGGAGGTGCAGGACTGTATCGAGCAGTTCGTGTTCCGAAATCCCGCCGAACAATGGTGCGATGAGCGGCTGCATGATGGTGGTTGTGCCGTCAAAGGAACGAATATCGCTCCAAGCCTCGAGAAAATGGGCCTCTGGGAGATGCCAGTCGCAAAGCCGGGAAGTTTCGTTCGACTCGGGGCTTAGATGGATGGCGTGTTTGACATTCTTGAGCGCCCCGGCGAAGTCGAAATCGGCCGGAGCATCAAAAGCCGGATTCCCACCGATCACAAGGAGCAAGTCACAGGCGCCGCTGGCCATTTCGTCGCGCAACGCCGCAAGCCCCTTGAGCTGATTTTCCGGGCGCGCCAGGGCGGGCGCGGTATGAGTCACCGTCTCGCCAAAGTTTTTCAAACGATCGTTGATTTTCTGCTCGAGCGCGTGCAGCCGCGCTGGCATGCCCTCGCCCACCAACACAACGCTGTTTCCGCGGTGCGCCTCCAAATCAAAGACCATCGCGGCTAGCCATTTTCGGTTTTCGTCGGTCAAGCTTTCGTCGGTCCCGTTCAATTCCAGGCCCAGTTCCTTCGCCACAAAATAAAGTGCGCGTTCCACTTTACTCGGGGCGAGCGGCAGACGGTTGTCCGCCATCGAACCTGTTACCGTCGGGCTGCTCTCGACGACGTAAAGCCGATTCATCCGGTCGCCTCCAGCCACGACGCGCCGCCCATTCGTGAAATCGCGGGTGTAATGAAGGCGCTGCGGGTGGGTGTAGAGGAAATCGGATTCGAAGCAGGCAATGACATCAGCCTTCGCCATGTCGTAATGAGTCACCCACGGCTCGCCAAACGCCAACCGCGCGCCTTCCAGAGGATTATCCCAATTAAATGGCTCCCACTGAACCCAGCGCGCCTCCGGGAAGTTCTCCAGGATCGCGCCGAGTTGCGCGGACAGCGTTGGCGAGGTCACTGTCTGGGTGAGAATGCGCAACCCCGCTCCTTTTTTCGCTTTTTGCTGGCGGAGGTATTCATTTAATTCGCCCGCGAACGTTGCGTAGGTGCTCGGCTGGTCAAAATGCCGGATGCTTTTTGCTCGCTCCGGGTTATAGAGATCAAGCAGGCAAGCCTGAATCCAGATGCTCGAACCATTGCCGCTCGCCGGATGCAGCGGGTTGCCATCGGCTTTTATCGGACGCCCCTCGCGGCTCTTCACCAAAATGCCCGTCCCGAATCCGCCCAGCGGCATGGCCGTGGCGAAATAGAGTGGCTCGCCGAGCACCACTTCCTCCGGCTGCTTCACATAAGGCACCATCTGCTGGATCGGCTGGCGCGTGCAGCCTGCCAGGGCGAGCGATGCCGCCATCAGTTTCAGAAAAGTCCGGCGCTTCAGTTCATCCGGTTCGGCAATGGCGTCAGGTGGAAATTCCCTTTTCAGAGCCGCGAGGGTTGCGGGTGTATCATCGAATTCGGCGAGGCTTCGCCACATCCGCTGCGATTTTTCTGGATCGACTCCCCTCATCATCGATGACACATGCTGCAATCCTTGAGCCTCTCGGTGTGAACGTTGTATTTGGAGACAAGTTCGCGGCCGAACTGGTCCTGATTCGGCGGCGGTTGGTAAGCCATGTCGAAGACTTCTTCTTTGGGGCGGATTTTTTTCTCAGGATTGCTGTGGCAGTCCAGACACCACTTCATCCAAAGGGTATTCTCTTTTCGCGTGAGCGGCATTTGGTCCACGCGTCCGTGGCAGGTCGCGCAGCCGATCCCCTTTTGCACGTGGATGCCGTGGTCGAAGAAAACGAAGTCGGGAAGATCGTGAACGCGATTCCATTGGAGAGGCCGTCCAGTCCGCCAACTCTCGCGCACCGGTTCAAGAACAGGCGCGTCCGTCCAAACCTGCGAATGGCACGTCATGCAGGTTTCGGTCGGAGGCAAGCCCGCCGTGCTGGAGAATTCGGCCGTGGTGTGACAATACCGGCAATCGATCCCGAGCCCCGACACATGATGCTCATGGCTGAACGGAACAGGCTGGTCCAGCGCCACGTTCACCCGCGTCATGTATGGCGACCACCAGACGGCCCAGACTCCTGCTCCCGTTGCGATCATAAGTACCGGCGCGATGACGATGCTGGCCCTGGCTAAACTGTTGGCTCCCCGCCGAAAAATCTGAGGCATGGCATCTCCGCGCTAATTCCCGTTCTCATTGCAGCACGCCGGGATGCGCGAAAGGAATAGGGCGATTTCCTTATTTACCCCGTGGTGTTTCGCCCGTTGCCGAGGACGATTCACGAACGGGATTCTGCATGCGGTCGAATGGTTGATGACGCGCGAAGAGCTTAATTATAGGGCTTAATAAACATCTGTGCGCCAAATCTGCCGGGGAACGCGAACATGATGCGCACCCCCGAGGGTTTTGAGGGTCCCTTGGCGCTTCAACCTCGTAAGACCGAGATAAGATGTTGCATTTCCTCCTGAAGCTGGCCGGGATCGCTTAATGTCGCCGCCACTTCCTCCTGCACCAGTTCGCGGTAACGATGGCGCAGCCGATGCACGGAGACGCCAACAGCGCCGGGGCTGATGCCGAGTTGCCCGCCGATGCCGGCGTATTCGCCGGGAGTGGCTTCGCGCGAAAGGAATGGGCCGACGAGTTCAAATAATCGCGCTTTGCCGCTATCGGCCGTTTCTTCCCTTAGGCGTTTCAGTGCCTGGTCGAGCACCGCCAGCGCCCAGCGCCGCTCAAAAACGGTTTCCGGCGTTTCATTCGTCACCGGTTCCATCGAGTAACGCTCTTCCGCGGCGGCTTGATCCAATGAGAGGATTTGCTTCCCGCCGCCGCGCCGCGCCGCTTGCTTGTAATCGTAAGCGTTGGCGAGAAAGCGGCTGAGGGCCGTGAGCAGAAAGGAGCGAAAGCGGCCGGCATCCGGCTTGATCCCTTCCAGCCACTTTTTCTCAAGCAGACGGGCAAAGAATTCCTGGGTCAGGTCCTGGGCGTCGTCCGGACCATGGCCGCGACGCCGAACGTAAGAGTAAAGAGGGTACCAATAAGTCCGGCAGAGTTGTTCGAGAGCCTGGGTCTGATCTGCACCGGATTCAGCCGCCATCAAGACCGTCCGCCACTGCGTGGTCATGAACTGCCGGGGCATGCCGCTCGGTTCCAGAAATTCGCTCCCGGAAGACTTCACAGCTCCAGATTAGCGCGAATCAGATGGTTGTTCCATCGTAAATCTGCGGGATGCAGGCAAACGCATCAAGTTGCGCCGTAACACGAATGTTCGCGAGCGCCTCGCCACCGTGCAGGAACAAAAATGCAAACTGCGCCGCCAGGAACTCAAACTCAAAGCCGCAATCCATGGCGCCCGCTGCTGGACGAAACAGCAAGTGAAGCGCCGCAGGTCTCGGAGACTGCGGCTCCTTTGTGGGTAGGACGGGTGCCTTCGCCGGTCCCCTGCGGCGCCCAGCCTGTCTCTTGCGGCGCCTCGCCCAACGTCTGTCAATTCCCGTCCCAAATCGAACAAACCCAAGAACCCTTGGTCGCCAACGTAGGTGCCCGATTTCACCTTTTACACCTTCAGCTTATGAAAAAAATACCGCGAAACCTTTCGCCAGGGCAGACGCATCTAAATTCCCGCGGATTCGCACAGTGTTGGGTAGGACAGGTGCCCTGTCCCGTTGGGCGCCTCGCCCAACGACGACTTCGCGCGTAACGACCAGCATTTCGCGAGTTTTAGATGGGTTTGCCTTGGGATAACCGCGGATGAAGCTTGCCTGTTTGGACTCGGTGCGCTAAAGCACTCGACCTGTTTTGCCATGGCTTATAAAGATGTGAGGCCGCCCGCAGGCGGCAAGGTTTCGATTGCGAATGGGAAGCTGAATGTTCCCGAGAACCCGATCATCCCTTTTATCAGAGGTGACGGCACCGGACCGGACATTTGGGCGGCGAGCGAGCGGGTTTTTGATGCGGCGGTTCAGAAGTCTTACGGCGGGAAACGGAAGATCGCCTGGTTCGAGGTCTTCGCCGGGGAAACGGCCAAGAATAAATTTGATAATTGGCTGCCGGACGACACGGTCGAGGCCTTCAAAGAGTACTTGGTCGGGATCAAGGGGCCGCTCACGACACCGATTGGCGGCGGTATTCGCTCCCTGAATGTGGCCTTGCGCCAGATGCTCGACCTTTATGTGTGCTTGCGCCCGGTGCAATATTTTAAAGGGGTTCCTTCGCCGGTCAAACATCCGGAAAAAGTGGAGATGGTGATCTTCCGCGAGAACACCGAGGATATCTATGCCGGGATCGAATATGTCGGCGGCTCGCCGGAAGCGCAGAAGGTCCTCGATTTTTTTGCGCAGAACTTCCCCAAGGATTTCGCGAAAATCCGTTTCGGGACGCAGAAGGCGATGGCGGATTACATGAAACTCGCCGCGCCCGACCACGACGTGTCCCATATGCCGGTGCAGGTCGGGATCGGGATCAAGCCGGTCTCGAACGTCGGCACGGTTCGCCTGGTGAAGTCCGCCGTTGAGTACGCGCTGCGTCACAAACGCAAGAGCGTGACGCTGGTGCACAAGGGGAACATCATGAAGTACACGGAGGGAGCTTTCCGTGATTGGGGTTACGCGGCGGCAGAGCGGATTTTCGGGGACAAAGTTTACACCTGGTCTCATTGGGAGCGCACGAAAAAGGAAAAGGGCGAAGCGGCGGCCAATGACGACCAGAAAGCCGCGATCAAGTCGGGCCGCCTGGTCATCAAAGATTCCATCGCGGATATCACGCTGCAGCAGGTTCTCACGCGCCCGGAGGATTTCGACGTGATCGCCACGTTGAACCTGAACGGCGATTATCTTTCGGATGCCTTGGCTGCGCAGGTCGGTGGCATCGGTATCGCTCCCGGCGGAAACATCAATTACGTGACCGGCCACGCGATTTTCGAAGCGACTCACGGCACCGCTCCAAAATACGCGAACCAGGATAAAGTGAATCCCGGCAGCGTGGTGCTCAGTGGGGAAATGATGCTCCGTTATCTTGGCTGGTCCGAAGCGGCTGACCTGATTATTAAGGGTTTGAACGGCGCAATCGCCTCAAAGCGCGTCACTTACGATTTCGCCCGGCAGATGGATGGCGCGACCGAGATCAAATGCTCAGAATTTGGCGACAATCTCATCCAGCACATGTGAGCGAAAAGGAAGCCGCTGGAGGAGCGGCGCGAGTTCAAAAAGAAACCCTTAGCACTGATTCTATCGGCCTCGGCGCGAAGGAACTTAATTGGCTGCGCTAGGGTCCATTCGACGCACGCTCGTTCTGGGTCTTGCGGCTTTCAGGCACTTATGCGGGCTCGGTTGCGGAAGTCCTGACGCGTTCCTGAATGTTGCGCATAGCTTTGCGTGCATTCTCGAGCAAAACGGCACAGGGTTCGAGGCAAGGGATCAGCGATTTGCTTTCAGGAGCATCGGCTGGGAGACTTTGCGCGGACCAAAGTCGCCGTTTCAAACACGAAGCGGGAGCGCAAGTCGAGCGAATCACCTCCGGCACTTGCTCATCGGAGAGCATTTGAGTGATGCGGTACATCCCGCTCTGCCGGTTCGTGTATTCCCGATAATTCGTCACCGGCGGGCGAACACTTTGGGCCGCGAACCAATCGGCCACGGATCCTGGATAGAGGCCCTGAAGCGCCTGGGAAAGCTCTATCGGCCCATGGCAGATAGCAATCCAACCGCGTGGTAAATTAGGAGCCGATTTGAGCGGGCGAAATTCCTTCGATTCGGTGAAGGAGGCCAGAGTCCGCAGTTCGGCTGAGGCAATTTTCTTCAGTTCGCCAGCTAAAACTTCGCGGTCAACAATATGGCGAAGCTCGAAATCCTCTTGGGCGCGCTGGATTAGCACCTGAGCCCAAATCTTTTGCTCAGGCAGCGCGCCGAGGAACGCTTCGAAAGCTGGATTGAGACCGGCAGACATCGCCCGCCAAAGTGCCTCGGCTGGACCACCGAATCAATGCGCAGAATGCCGAGAGTGCTGAAGTAGCCCGGCAAATTGGGTTGCCTTAATCGAATCGGAGGCGGGCTGAGCACCCGCCGAATTCCGGTTTGCTCCGAATCGTTGGCTTCGCTATAAATCAATCCATGGAGACCAAGCATTTACCTTTACTCACGACCGTTCTCTCGTTCTGCGGCCTTTTCACGCTGCTTTCCGTGGCTTTGTTCGCGGCTGACGGCGGTGATAAAATTCCAGCCGAACACGGCGACATTCAAATCGTTCCGATCAACCACGCCACGTTTGCGATGGAATGGAACGGCAAACGGATTCTCGTAGATCCTGTCGGCGGTGAGCAGAAAATCCGTGCGAAGGTCACTGGCTCCGCCGACCTGATTCTCGTCACCGACATTCACGGCGACCACATGAATGCCGACACTTTGAAGGCGGTCGCGCACGGGAACGCAAAAATTATCGCGCCGGAAGCCGTCGCCTCGCAGTTGCCCGCCGAGCTGAAAAGCAAAATCACCGTCCTGGCGAACGGTGCGAAAAA
>DASYTB010000299.1:0-5470 GCA_036002705.1 Verrucomicrobiia bacterium | reverse complement strand
AGCGGTTTAACCCGCCGAAGAATTCCGGCCCGCTCTTGAAGCCAATCGCGTAGATAAACAGCGCGAAGCAAACGGCCTTGAGCGCGTCAGGCAGCGTGACGCCCAGTTGCCCGATCAGGAGCGCGGCGATGAGCGAACCCGCCACTCCGCCGAGACTGAACGCTTTGATCTTCAGCCGGCCAAGGGTGTGCCCAAGGAAGAGCGCGGCAAAGAGCGCGATTTCTGGCGCGCTACCCACGATATTTTTCAGCGGGTTCATGAGCGTGTTAAAATGGGGTAAGTGTCGTCATTTCAACATCAGCACAATGACCACTCCCCAGGTGATCAGCAGCACGTTGCCCACCGCATAGGTGATGGTGTATCCCAGCGCCGGCACGTTGCTCCTGGCTTCGTCCTGAATTGCTCCCAGCGCCGCCGTCGTCGTGCGCGCCCCGGCGCAGGCGCCCAGCAGGATGGCGGGATGCATTTTCAAAACGTATTTGCCGAAGAAAATGCCGACCACAAATGGCGCGGTGGTAACGAACACACCCCACAGGAGTAAACTCAGTCCGGCGGACTTTAGCCCCGCGACGAAACTGGGCCCCGTGGTAATGCCAACGACCGCGATAAAGGCGGTGAGGCCCAGATTATTAAACACCCACAGCGCGGGCGCGGGAATCCTTCCGAAAACGGGGTTTACGGCTCGCAAATACCCACACACCAGGCCCGCCATCAACGCGCCGCCGCTCGTGCTGAGACTGATCGGCACCTGGCCAATCCTGATGCTGAGCGCCCCAATCAGCGCGCCAATCGCGATGCCCAAACCCATGAAGACGACATCGGTCTTCTCGGTGGCCCGATCAGGATAGCCCAGCTCTTTCGCGACCCGTTCTACATCTTGGCGTTCCCCGACGATCTGCAGCACGTCCCCGCGGTCCACTTTTGTCCCGGCCGTGAACGGCATTTCCACTCCGCCGCGGATCAGCTTGCGCAACCACACCCCTCGTCCGTCCTGGCCGTGTTCGGATTCATGCAGTTCCTTCAGCGTCATCCCCGCGATCTTTTTGCTCGTGATAACCACATCCAGAATCTCGACCCCAAAATGAAACAGTTCGGGATCCTCGACTTCTTCGCCCAACTCGGGCGCGCTCTTCAACAGCAGTTCACGCGGGCCGGCCAAGCCCAGCGTGTCTCCGGGCTGGATCATTAAGGCCGGTTGCGCTTGAGAGACCGTCGAGTCATGCCGGACGCGAACGACAAAGGCGCGCGGCAGAGTGAATTGGGCTTCAAAGTCGTGGATAGTCTTGCCGTTCCACTTTGAATCCCTGGCCACGCGGTAGGCCCGTGTCGTTAAGCGGCGGTACGCCGTCAGACCGCCGGCTTTCTCGAGTCCGCCGCCCATCTTCGCTTCGTACTCCGCGCACTCTTTGGCGAGATCGATCCGCAGCAGTTTCGGCCCGATCGAAGCCAGAAACCACGCGGAGCCCGCCGTGCCAAACAGGTACGTCACCGCGTAGGCGACTGGCATCGAGGCGATCATGGCTCCTTGATTCTCGGCCGGAAGGCCCAGTTGTTTGATGGTGTCTTCCGCCACTCCCAATACCGCGGAACTCGTGCATGCCCCGGAAAGCAATCCGGCCGCCTGGCCAAGATTGTAACCGGCGGCTTTCGCGGCGATAACAGCCGAGAGGAGGCAGGCGACGCAAAGGACAACGGCGAAGATCACCTGCGGGAGCCCGTCGCTTTTCAATCCCCGAAAGAATTGCGGTCCCACGCTGTAACCCACCGCAAAGAGAAACATGAGGAAGAAAACGGCTTTTACATTGGGAGAGATCGAGACGTTCAACTGGCCGATCAAAACTCCGGCAAGCAGCACTCCAGTTACGTTCCCCAGGCTGAACTTGCCGATCTTCAACCCGCCGAAATAAAAACCGAGTGCGAGCGCGAGAAAAATTGCGATCTCCGGATAGTTCCGGAGCGTGCTGAACAACCAATTTGATACCGGCCCGTTCATAGCCCTGATGCGCTCAGTTCATTTGTCCCTGCAATCATGTTGGTTTCAGCGGCCCTGGGCGCTCTGATTCGGCTCAGCCTGATGAAACAACGGAAGCCCGTGACCTCGCAAAAGTACGAGTTTTTCTGGGGCTCTGGATGGAATTCGATTGCTCTGAGGAAAGGAGAAAGGAAATTAGAAGGGGCCCGAAGAGTGATCGGGAAGGCGAACGTCCAAATGAATTGAAACTTACGGGCTTAAATACGGGAGGCGGCTGCGCACAGGCCGGATTGAGTGGCGTAACGAACCAGTTCGGAATTGCGCGTGATCTCCAAGCGCCCCATCATGGTGTACTTGTGGAACGCGATAGTGCGCGGGCTAACATTAAGAAGGTCAGCCGCTTCTTTCATGGATTTGCCTTCCGCGAGCAATTGCAGAACCTCACGCTGACGGGCCGTGAGCGGTTCCTCGCGTACGGAACTTTTTGCCATGGAGACAAACACGCTGACCGGGTCGCGCGAGACCATGGGAGTCACGTAAAGACGTCCAGCCGCAACGGTTTGAACGGCTTTCAGGAGTTCGGCAAACGCACCCTTTTTCAGCAGGTAGCCGAACGCGCCGCGCCGCATCGCCTCCTTTGCCGTGTCCAAATCCTCATTCACGGTCAAAAAAATGATCCGGCTATCTGGCGCCTTTTTGATCAGCCGTTCGCAGGCTTCGAGGCCGTTGAGATTAGGCATGTTAATGTCCGTGACGATCACGTCCGGATGGAGCTTTTCCGCGCTCGCCATCAGGGAATGGCCGTCCGTCGCCGTGCCGACCACCTGGCAGGTCTGCTCGACAAGTTTCTTCAGCGCTTCAAGAAGGATGAGATGATCATCCGCCAGCAGGACTCTTATTGGGTTCATAACGATCTGGTTTCCGAATTTATAGAGCCGATGTGCAGCCTAGAAATGTACCTAATTGAAAATCAACGCAACACTAATATTTCAATCTGTTTTCGTTGCGATCTGCAAGGCACACAAGCTCTGGCGGAGGTCAATCAGGCCGCGAAAGGGAAAAGCCCGCACCTGTCAAAAGTGACAGTCCGAAAGAATCGCCTTAAGTGACGGAAAGACGGCCAGAGTCAGAGCGGGATGGCCTCTTCGATGATCAGCACGGGAATATTGCCGCGAACGGGGTAAAGGTATTTGGCATCCTCGCGAATCAGCCCGCCTTCGATCGGAACAGAGACGGGTTTTCCGCCGCGAGCTTTCAGTTCGCCACGGGCGATTCGCCGATTGAGGGCCTCAATAACTGAGTTTTCGGCGAAACGCAGTTTCTGATGTGTTTCCGGACAGCACAAAAACTCCAGCAGTTCGGCTTTCATGAGCTGCGGCGCGAGGCGGCGGCATTCAGGGCGGCGGCGTAAATCTCCTTCAGCGGTACTTGCTTTTCTTTGGCAAGGCGTTGGCACGATTCGAATTCGGGCGAGGCCTGGATGGTTTTGCCGTCGAGCTGTCCGAATTTTACTTCAACGGGCCCAAAGGGAGTCTGAACTTCGCGAATTTCGCGTTTGAGTTTCCGACGTTCGGCGGTTGAACGGCGGATGCCGAGGGCCGTCGTCTCACGCAGGAGGAGTTCGGTAAAGCGGTCCTGGGCGGCTGGCTCGGAAAGAATGGTCAGGAGGACGCCGGGCCGATTTTTCTTCATTTGGATCGGGGTGTGAAAGACATCCAGAGCGCCCTGGGCGAGGGCTTGTTCTACGACGTAACCGAGGATCTCGGAATTGATATCGTCGAGATTCGTTTCCAGAATGGCGATGGTGTCGGTTTGCCAGTCGTGCGTGCTCGCCGCCTGGGCCGTCGGCCCTGGCGCATCCCGACCGAGGATGGCGCGGAGGACGTTCGGGCGAGTTTTGTTGTTTCGTTCTCCCAGGCCGTAGCCGATCTTTTCGGGCACGAGGTCATGCATCGGGCGGAATTCCTCGACGAATTCCGCGAGGATGGCCGCGCCGGTGGGAGTGACCAGCTCGTGGGGTTCGTCGCATTGCGAAATCGGAACTTTTCGTTCTGCGAGGATCGCGATGGTGGCGGGCGCGGGGATCGGGAAACGTCCATGCGCGCATTGAATCCAGCCGTGACCTTCGACCACCGGGGCTGACAGGACCCGCGGTTTGCCCAGGATTTCGAGGCCGACGCACGCGCCCACGATATCGACAATAGAATCGACCGCGCCGACTTCGTGAAAATGGACGGAGTCGGCGGGTTGGCCATGGATTTTTCCTTCCGCGCGGGCAATTCGGGTGAAAACCGCGATGGCCTTTTCTTTGACCCAGGGAGAGAGAGGGCTCTGCTGAATTAATTTCCGAATTTCGGCGAAAGTACGGCCGTGCTTATGTTCATGTTCATGCGCCTCCTCGCGTTGTTCTTCGCCGTGATGCTCATGCCCGTGTTCATGGTGATGCGCGTGAATGTGGTCATGATGTTCCTCATCGTGATCATCATCGTCGTGATGATGGCGATCATGATCGCGGTCATGCGTATCATCGCCGCGGGCGTGATGGTGGTGTTCGTGCCCGCGCGCATGCGCATGAACATCAAACTTCACTCCTTCGATGCTCGATTTATGGGCGCGCCGGGAGTGGATATGGAAATCGCCCAGATCGAGCTTTGATATTTCCCGTTCGAGCGCGTCGAAAGGCAGGCCAAGATCAAGGACCGCGCCAAGGAACATGTCGCCGCTGATTCCGCTGAAGATATCGAGGTAAAGTGTTTTCATGGCTCCTCCCGGTTTTCGGTCGCCAACGTGTTGATCTGACTCGCGGCGTAGCCGGCACCAAACCCATTATCAATGTTTACCACAGTTACGCCACTGCCGCAGCTGTTAAGCATCCCAAGCAGCGCAGCGATCCCGCCAAAGTTGGCGCCATAGCCGATGCTCGTCGGCACCGCGATGACCGGCCGGCTGACCAAACCCGCGACGACACTCGGCAGCGCCCCTTCCATGCCAGCGACCACAATGATGACGCTCGCCTTCTGAATTTGTTCAAGCCGGCGGAGAAGACGGTGCAACCCGGCGACACCCACATCATAAATCCGCTCGACGGTGTTGCCCATAATGTCGGCCGTGATGGCGGCTTCTTCGGCCACGGGCAGATCGCTGGTTCCGGCACAGAGCACGGCGATGGTGCCAGGGCGCTTTTCATGCGTGCCGTTATTGATGGTGATGCAACGCGCGCGTTCATGATGCACCGCGATGGGGAACTGCTTTGAAACCGCCTGCGCATGCTCGCTGGTGATGCGCGTGATTAACAGCCGCTTATCGCGGCTCAGAATGGTGGAAGCAATTTGCGCGACCTGCTCAGGGGTCTTGCCGGAGCCGAAGATGACTTCGGGAAATCCTTTGCGCAGGCTGCGTTGCGTATCAACCGTGGCGAAATCGAGTTCGACGACCGGCGCGGCCTGAAACGCCCGCAGTACCGCGTCCAGCTCCGTTTCTCCGGATTTGAATCTCTGC
>DASYTB010000298.1:0-7910 GCA_036002705.1 Verrucomicrobiia bacterium | reverse complement strand
GTAGCAGAGCAGGACGATGTCCGGCACGACCTTGGATTTCGTGGCGGCGGCGCTTTGGTAACGCTCGCGCGAGATGCGCACGCCATCGACCCCGAGGAAGCCAGCCAGTTCAGCGGGCGCAAGACCGGCCGAGGCGAACCCTCCGGCACTGGCTTGCGCTCGATGAGCGAGCAGGCGTTTGTTCCAGGCGACATCGCCGAAGACAAGGCGGTTCGGGCGCACGCCGGAGGAATCGACCGCGTTCATCAATTCGGTAAGGATGTCCGAATCGGGATCTTTCCCGGCGGTGGTGTCCCAGGTTTTGGCGACGTTGGTCGCGCCATTGACGAGCACGTTGGTGGCGCGGCGCAGTTCGTTGCGGATGATGCGTTGAAGGAGGCGCGCGGTGTAAAGCTCGCGCCAATTCGGCATATCGCCCGCCATGTCCAGGTCAATACGGATGGTCAGGCCTTTGTTGTAGGTCTTGTCCTGCACACTCGAGCCTTTGAACTCAACGCGTTTGAAATCCGCGCCAATGGCGCGGAGATCGTCCGTGTCGGAGAGGAAGGACTCGGAGTTGTCCGCCTGTTTGTATTCGAAGCGGCGGCCGACTTGCACCGGCGGGGCCAGGAAGTCGAGGAGCGCCTCGAGGTTGTTGGGATCGCGCCATCCCGCGGCATAAGCGGTGAGTGGTTCGCTGAAGAACGCGGTGTTGAAGCGCGATTCATTCGCCAGGCAGACTTGCCCCGGCAGAATCGAGCCATGATCCCGTTCGAGACGTTCCAGCCGCTCCATGGGAGCGAACGGCGCTGGAGTCGTGTTTTCTAACGTTGCTGTTTCATTGTTATTCATACTGTTTTGTTCTTTCTGTTCTGGGCCGCGCGTCTTTTTTTAACGAGCGGCAGGTTTTCTTTCTGGGGAATTTCTTTGTTTGAAGGCCATCTTCCGCTGGTGCGAGGCTCTGCCGAGCTGTTCGCATTTCACACGATGCTCCGCGGGAGCGTCGCACCACCGTTGGATGGTTGGGTTTCGAAGATTGAGGTCCGCGCTGTTTCCCCGTCTCAGAAGGGACCTCAAAATTCGAATTAGTTCGTCGCCTTGTTAGATCACGCGCAGGAAATAACAGGGATCGACTTCGATCACGTCGCCCGCGTTGCTCGCGGCATCGAGGGCGCGACCGACGACATGGTGCGTGCCGACACTGCCGGAGAGCGTTTGCACGCGGCCGTTCGCGGCAGGTTCGAGGAGCGAACCTTGCGTGATGGCGCCGCTCGCCACCATCCGCGCGGTCGAAGACGCGGAACCGAGCAGCGCCACGTTGACAAGGTCGCCGAGGGCGGCAGCCTCGTCCGTAATCACACCAATCGGTGTGTCCGCCGCGCCGGCCACGGCCACCCGATCCGAGGCGCTGCCGATTTTCGCGAGCAGGAAACGCTCGGTGATCGCGGCATCCACGGCTTTGGTGATGTTCCCCGCGTGCGTGCCTTCGGCGATGTTGGCCAGGCGCACAAGGCCGCCATCCTTATCCTGGCGGCGCGAGTTCCATTTAGTGTGGGTTTGCAGCCATCGCACCCGCGCGGCGGCCACGAGCGACGCGAGCGCTCGTCTCATTAACTTTGCTTTCATTTTGTTGTCCTTTCTTTTTGTTTTGTTGTTGTTTCCGTGTCACGGCGCTCTCGTGAGAGCGCCGCAAATTTTTCCTCGTGCTCTTAAATCCTAATCTTAATCGTAACCCCTACTCTCCGAACCAGCCGGCGTGCTCGCGCTTCACGCTTTGCCAGGCTTCGTCGTAGCTCAGGCCGAGGCGGACTTTGGCGAGAACCGCTTCCTGGATCCGGTCGCGGCGGTTTTGCAACGAAGTCAATTCGCCTTTGCGCGGGCCGAGATCCAGCGTGCGACTGAACGTCCGCAGGGCTGCTGCGGGGAGCTTGTCGATGACTCCCTTCGTCCGATCAAAATCGTTCGCCAGAAGAGCTTGCCATTTTGACTCCTCCGCCGGAGTGATCGCGCCCCAGGCCAGGGCGCTTTCGAGGACCTGTCGAATACGTTCGTCGGGCTCTGCCACGCAATCGGCTTGAGGTTCGCCGACAGGTCCTGGAGGGCGCCAGTCCTCTGGCGCTTTTGGCTCCGTGGGGTGTTCCGAAAGCGGCAGAGGACTGTCGCAGGCCAGGACGCTTTCGCGCGCGTCGATGCCGGTTTGCAGCTCCTTGCCGATGGATGCAACGGAGGCGGGATGAATCTCATTCGCCAGCGGCTTGACCGGGATATTCGGCTGATTGGTCAAACCCACGGAGATGAGCGCGGCGGGTTGATAAATCCGGCGGCCATTTGCATTACCGATTTCCCTCGCTTCCCAGTAAGGCGATAAATATTTGTAATGCGCGTTTTGAAGCAATTCGGTTCCGGCGTCGCTCCATTTCACGCGGCCATAAAGGCCGTCCTCGCGCGCTTCCAATTCCATGATCCAGCCGTAGGCCTTGCGATCCGCCAGTTCGTTGCTGTTCGCCATATCTGGATGGCCGACGTAAACGGGCACGCCGCCGAAGAGCCGTCCGAGTCGGGCGCGGAATGAATTGAACCGGGCGACCATGCCGTCCGCGACGGGGCGATCCATTCGCTGCAGGCCGCGGCTGTGCGGGAAATCGCCGTAAGGTGAAAGTTGGAGCCAGTCCGGCTGGAGCACCGCGAATTCGTTCTCCAACGCAGCGGCCGACGTCAGGAGGCGCTGATTTTCAATGCTCGGTGGAGTGGGATTGAGAGTAGGAGGAAGAGGGGCAGGCGAGCATCCTCGGAAGCTCACGGATGGTCCATTCCCAGGGCAGACACCCACGTCTGCGCCAAACCGTTGATTATCCATTCCTTCAACCCAGCCCGAGTTTTGTGAGCTCTCGGGGAGGCTCGCCTGAAATTCTAATTTGTGGGACGCCCGCGCAGGCTGCCGCCGAAGCGGCTCCATTTCCGCAGGCGTCCCTGCCGCGCCTAGAAAAACCTTTTCGCCGGGTTTCGGCAAGGCTCTTCCGTAACGATTCAGCGTCGCCTGGATCGAGACCGGCGCGCCGTGGCGGATCAAAAATTCGTCGATCTGCAGGTCCGATGAAGTCCATTCGCGCGGCGTCACCAGCACCTGCACGCGCGCCAGCGGCTCGACATCCTCACCAAATACATAACGGATCACCCATTGATCGATGTAACGATTCAGCGTCTCGGTGAGCATCCCGGCATCATCCTCTTCGAGCGCGAACGTTTCCTTTTCCTGCAAACTCGCGCCGTAACCGCGGTCCCGGCTGATGGTGCTCAGGTCCGCGCCGCGCCAGAGCGCCGCGAGCATGCGGTCAATCCGCTCGACCAATTGCGGGAACGGAATATTTCCTCCCGCGAAGAGATCAATGACGCGGACGTCATCGCTCGTGCCGTGAATGATCGCCCTGCCATCGAGCAGATCCGCCAGCGATCTCTCGAGCGCGTTCCATTCATCGCTGTCCCGCGCGGCGGCGCTGATCCCGCGCAGGCCCGGGGTGCCGTTGCGCTCGGAACATTTCAGCCAATCGTTCAAGGCGATGTTCTTCACCATCCACGCGACTGAACTCGCGATCATCAACCCGTCGCCCGCGGTCACCAGCCACGCGCCCGGCTCCAGCTCGCGACCTTCGGTGGCGCCTTCGTTTTCCAGGAAGCGGAGCCGGCCCACTGTGTTTTCGAAAAAAGCGAGCGGCACGAAGCGAAACTTGGCCGTGACAAAGCGTCGATTCGTGCTGCCCGTGGCGCCAGCCCCGTCACTCTTCCCGGCGCGCCAGACAATCTCATGCACGGCATATTTCTTCCCCACGGCGTCCATCATCTGACGCGCGAGCAATTTGAACGCGCCGCGCTCGGAGGCATCCACCGCGTTTTCGCATTCCAGATTGCTGTAGAAGAATTCCAGCGCCGCAGCGTGGCGTTTTGCCTCTGCGGCATCCGCTGGCGCCAGAGCATCCTTCGGCAGCACCGTCCATCCATAACGCGCGACGGATTTCTTTCGCTTCGCGATCACGCCCCGGAGCAGATCATCGCGCTGCTCCAAGGCATCCCAAATCGCCGCCGCCTCGCGGAGGTAACCCGCCTCGAAAGCATCCAAATGCCGCGCAAGCGAATCAATCTGGAGATGTGAGAGTGGATTGAAGCGCCACCGTTTGGCCCGCTTCATGTCGTTTGCTGTGATTACACTATTTGTTTTCATACTCTTGCATTGTTTAAGTTTATTGTGCTTTTGTAATACATTTCTAGACGCTTTATGTCAAACAGTATATTCACATTTTGTTTAACTGGAGTTCAATATGTCACTACAGCAACTTACGACCGCATATCAAGCTCTGTGAAATTTTTTATGTTGTTGTTTTTTACATATATGCTGCTTTTTTAATGCGATAGAAATGCATTCTAAACACTGGCCTTAAAGACAGCCACGAAGGCGGACACCGGTATGGACGCCTGGGTGCCTTCCACGCACGGGTGTCGCTTTTCCTCCAGTGCGGTGCGATTGATTTGACGGGACGTTTGGCTCTCCGCCACTCGGCTCATGAAAACCATCTTCAGCGATGCGGTTTGGAGCGGGGGAATGGTTTAGGTCTCGGAACCATGCCGCGCCGAAATTTAATAAGGGACGCCTTCCACCCTGAAGTTTGGACATTTTCGGCCTACGCAAGGCTGCCTCGAAGAGGTTTGGGGATGTCAGCCCAAGTTTGTTCGGGAAAGCGCAGCGCCGCGAGCCATCTTGGGATTCCCTGATCAAAGCGAGTCAACTCCGAAGGAGTTGTGGAATGCTTAATCCCGAAGCCCGAACGTTCCCTCACGGTCGCGGCTTGTATGTTTGAGGGGCACCCGACGTAACAGAGCCCCGACCGTTACGGCGGGTCTTTGGCTTGTGGTGGCTGTGTCGAGACGTGCCCGCCGGTTCGCACGTCGGGATTTCACAGCAGGGGCCTGCGCTCCTTCGTTGAGGCTCCGCGCCACTGGCCCACGAAAACCGTCCTCAACGATGCGGTTTGGAGAGGGGAATGGATTGGGTCGCCGGGACCGCGCCGCGCCGAATTTAATTGGGGACTCGGTGGAACGCGTCCCCTGCCAGGCCAACTCGTTTATGATTCCCCGGTAAGGCCCCTCCTCGGGATCGCGCACCCGCCCCGCCCCGCAACGAATTGTCGCGCATGCAGGCCCACTTTGCCCGATAGTCTTCCTGGGTCCGCAGCCGCCGATGAAAACCTGAGCGCTCCCAGATCCAATCCGCATCCACGTAGAGAGCGGCTGAATTCCGATTTCCAGTAGGCAACCCAGTTTTCGATCGTGAACCGCGGATCCCGCGGGGCGTAAACAGATGAAGATGATCCGGCATCAGAAAAAACCCGACCAGCCAAGCATCGGCTTTTCGCCAGACTGAAACCAGTGCCTCCTGCACTTCGGAAGACGCGAACCATGCGGACGGACGTTCCGCGCAAACGGTCAGAAAGACGATCGTCGGTTGCCCTTCAACCAGCATCACATCTTTAGCGGGCGTTCTTCGTCCCGGATTTTACGGAAGCGACATGCTGCTGGAAAGCGGCTCGCCGTGATTGATGCACCGAACGAAAGATTTCCGCGAGTTTTTTTCGTTTGGTAGGGACACCTTCCACGGCGTCCCACTTTTCTTTTTTCCGTGCGGCGCGATTCGTTTGACGAGACGTTTAGCTCTCCGCCACTCGGTTCGTGAAAACCATCTTCAGCGATGCGTTTGGATCGAGGAAATAGCTTGGGTTGACGGGACCGCGTCCGCCGAATTTAGTTTGGGACGCGGTGGAACGCGTCCCTACCACAAAAAAAAAGCCGCCCCGGAGGGCGGCGTGATGAGAACACACTATCGATTATTTACGGCGACGGAGCAGCAATGCAGCAGCACCGAGAACTCCCAAAGCAATCGTTGAAGGTTCGGGCGTCGTCCCCGCGACGGTGAAGGACTGAAGTCCGCTCAGGTCCGGTGTCGGAACTGGAGGAGCACCGCTGGGTGGCGCACCACCCAATGCAGGAACGGCAACAACGCCGGATTGACCCCTTGTCGTCGCAGCGTCGTAGCTGCTACCAACATAAGCACGAACAACAAAGTTCGCTGGGGCTCCGGCAGCGACCCCCGGAACAGTCAGGTCAACGCCCTGGATAAAATTTGCCAAGGCTCCTGAAGTACCGCGGAACGGCGTGGTTCCAACCGGCGTGTAGGTAAGGGAAGTGGTCCCGGTGACGAGATCGAGCTCAGCGATTATGCCAGAGATGCTTCCGGCCCCGGTGACACCATCGGACGCGAATATCGGCGCATCGCCGGCCGAAGTCCGGTTATTAAAGGTCACCGAACCTTGTGCAAATGCAGTGGCCGCGCTAATAAGCACCGCTGCAAGTGTAACGAGTAGTTTTTTCATGGTTTTTTATTTTCCAGAGTTATTTCTGAATTACTGATTCACTTAAATTACGGGCTGACTGAGAAAGTGCGATTCCAGGTTTTGGCGACCTTCGAATTGTAGTAGAACGCTTCGCCAACACCGATGTTCACGGTTTTGTCGAAATCGCCAACCAAGTCATCGAATTTGGTCGTGACGTAAGCCTTGGCAATAGGATCCCACTTATAGAGGGTATCACCTTGTTGTCCAACCAACCCAAGTGCGGTCGCCGTTCCCGCCTGGGGAACCTGCGAGCTTAGGATCGAAAAGCCCTGAGGGACCGGATTGGCCAGAGTTCCCTGCATAACTTCACCGACGAATGTAGCCGTCAAAGTAGCCGTTCCAGGGACCTTGACGAACACGCCTTCACCCGGATTGAGTGTTTCCGTCGCCGCAGTTCCGGTGTAATCCAAGGCCAAGTCATCGTATTGAGCGGTGTGGAACGAGGCGCTCTCAGGATGATATTTGAACACCTGGAGGGCGTTCGGAAGGGTTGGAGTAATGTTCTTGAGCACATCTTTGATGATGTTCCCATTCTTATTATCCAAAGGATTGGCAATAAGGTTAAAGCCAGGAACCAGTGTGGTATTGACATAGCCAACCGCATTCACTGAGTACACCTGAGCCTTCGATGTGGCGATGCCTGCCGCAGCAAGGGCCGCCGTAAGGAGTAGTGTTTTTGTTCTCATTTTGTTCTGTAATATTCCGTGTGTAGCGGCAATTTCTCAAAAAGCCAGAGGAGTGTCAATACTTTTTTTCACTGCATTTTCATGCGGGGTTCTCATCCACTCCTTTGGGCAAAGACTGAGCTTGGCCGCTGGGTTCATTTCCCGCACAGATTAGCATCGGCAAAAAACCATGCAAGCATAAATTTTCGCCAGTGTGTTCCGATGCACGTCGTTGCGAGTCAATAACTTACAATTTTAACCACGAATGGACACGAGTAAACACGAAGAATCAGAAAACCAAATACCAGGCACGGAGAGAGCACCGATTCCCAAAAGTGCTCCCGTGCAGAACATCGGGGGGGGTGAATGAACATCACCGGAAAAAACGATCGCCGCCTCAACGCAGGCCGAGCGACTAGTTTAAAGCAGATTCAACCCTGGGCATTAATGACCTTCCTCGCGGTCGTCCATGGGGGATATCTCCGCCGAAACATTGATCATCTCCTGATACTTTTCAAACCAGGCGGACCAGTTCGGTCCACGGCACGAATTTGGGTGAATTAAAAGAAGTTTTAAGGGCGGCGATTGGCAGCGAGGGGCCGGCTTTTTCACGAGAGGGTCGCGCCGGCATCTCATTAACACCGCGGCTTCAGCCCGGTGCACGAGACGCGTTCGATGCAGAAACTGTTTTAACAGTTTCGGGACGCGAAGAAGCCGTTAAAACGGCTGATGCGGTGAGGTTGGGCTGCTGCCACCGGGCTAAAGCCTCGGTGTCAATGAGAAGCGCTCTGCTCGTGGTGAAAGATTTGCCATCGCGCTGAATGAC
>DASYTB010000297.1:0-3464 GCA_036002705.1 Verrucomicrobiia bacterium | reverse complement strand
GCGACCGCCGCTGGTGCCAGGGCAACTTGCAGCATATTCTTGTGCTTTTTGCCCCCGGTTTGCGTGGCATCAGCCGCATGCACCTGCTGTTTGGCATTTTCGCTTATCTGGGCGGACCGCTTTGGCTGCTCTTCCTGCTCGCGTTTAATGCGAAGCTAATCGCGCACAAGGAAACAGGCCTTTCCGATATTACCGTTCGCCCCTGGACGCCTTTTCTGCATCTCAGCGCGACGCAGCACGCCATTTTAATTTTTGGTCTTTCCATGTTTGTTCTGCTCTTGCCGAAAATTCTCGCATTGGCTGAACTGGCCTTTCAGCCCGAGCGCCGGCGCGCTTTCGGAGGATTAGGTCGCGCCTGCCTCAGCTCGTTCCTCGAACTCGTTTTCTCGACCCTCCAAGCGCCTCTGCTCATGCTCTGGCACACCGAGTTCGTCATCACGATTATTCTGGGGCGTTCTGTCAGTTGGGGAAAACAAAACCGCCAGGCAGATGGCGCCTCCTGGGGCTACGCGCTTCGGCAGCACTGGAAGCACACACTCGCGGGCATACTTTGGGGAGTTGCTGCCTGGCAAATGGATCACGCGCTTTTCTGGTGGTTTATGCCGGTCCTGGCGGGAATGCTCTTCGCGATTCCCTTTACGGTTTTCTCCAGCCGCTGCCAGCCGGGAGAATCCTCGCGCAAAGCCGGGCTCTTTTTAACGCCGGAAGAAGTAGAACCGCCCAAAGAAATTGTCCAACTCCGGGCCGCGCTGGCGAATCTCGCCAAAACCGCCCCGACCAAACCAGCCGAAGAGAAAGTTTTTGCCGAGACGGTTCTCTCTCCCTGGCGCAACGCCCTGCACCTTTCGCTTTTGCAGGTGCAAAAGAATCATCCCACCTTCGTCGAAGGCGTCAAAAAGCTGGGCGAAGGTCAGCCAAGTCTCAAAAACTTGCGCCAGAAAACGATGACCGAAGGCTGGTCCAGCTTAAACGCGAAACAAAAGCTCCTGCTTCTCGCCGACGGTGAATCTCTAAGCTGGCTTCACCGCGAGCTATGGCGCACGCCCTTGAACTTGCTGCCAAAACCGTGGCGCCAAGAGTTCAACTGACCTGGCATTCGGAAGACAAGCCGAAGGCGGTTACCGGAAAACGATTTTCATTTTGATGGAAGAGATTGTCGCCCGAGAATGATTTTAGCCTCGTTCCGGGCAGATCGTTCGGGCGAGGCGCCCGAGCAGGACGGCCGAGGCGGCTGCCCTACCCAGAACTCTGGACGAATTTAGAATTAAATGAATTCGTTGATCAGGTTCTCCAAAAATTCCTGGCGGCCGGACTCATTCGGATCGATATCGCCCTTTTCGAGGATGTAAGCCTCCAGGTCTTTAAATCCAGCTTTGCCACTCTCAATCTTCGCGCCGATCCCGTTATCCCAGGAGCGATAACGATTCTTCACGAAGCCCGCCAGGCGTCCATCTTTGCGGATCGCCGCGGCAATTTTGGTTCCCCGCGCGAACGCATCCATCCCGGCGATGTGAGCGTAGAAAAGGTCGATCGGCTCGAAGCTCTCCCGGCGTACCTTCGCGTCGAAATTGGTTCCCCCGGTGGTGAGGCCGCCCATCTTCAGGATGGTGAGCATGATCTGCGAGGTCAGGTAGAGATCCGTCGGGAACTGGTCTGTATCCCAGCCGAGCAGAATGTCACCCATGTTCGCGTCAATCGAGCCGAGGGCGTTGGCGGCGACCGCCACTTCCAACTCGTGCTGCATGGTGTGTCCGGCCAGCGTCGCGTGGTTGGTCTCGATGTTCAGCTTGAAGTGCTCCATCAAGCCGAACTCCCGCAGGAAATTCAAACAGGCCGCCGCGTCCGAATCGTACTGATGCTTCGTGGGCTCCTTCGGCTTGGGCTCGATGTAAAACGGCCCTTTGAATCCAATCGCCTTTTTGTGATCGACGGCCATGTGCAGGAACCTGGCCAGATGCTCGACCTCCCGCTTCAAATCCGTATTCAGCAATGTCGTATAGCCCTCCCGTCCGCCCCAGAAGACGTAGCCCTCGCCGGCCAGATCGTTTGTTACTTCCAATGCTTTCTTCACCTGGGCGGCGGCGTAAGCGAAGACATCCGCATTGCAACTGGTAGAGGCGCCATGCATATAGCGCGGATGCACAAACAGGCAGGCCGTTCCCCAGAGAAGTTTCACCCCGGTGCGTTGCTGCTCTTCCTTCAGCACCTTGGCCACTTCCTCCAGGTTCTTGTTGCTCTCCTTCAGGGTCCGACCTTCCGGCGCGACATCGCGATCGTGAAAGGCATAAAAGGGCGCACCGAGTTTCTCGATAAACTCAAATGCCACCCGCACCCGATTCTTCGCGTTCTCCACGGAATCCACGGCCGCTTCCCAGGGGCGTTGCATCGTCCCGACGCCGAACATATCCGCGCCCATGCCCCGGAACGTGTGCCAGTAGGTGACGGAGAAGCGGAGCAGGTCTTTCATCTTTTTGCCTTCGACCGCTTCGTCAGGGTTGTACCATTTGAAGGCTAAAGGGTTTTTGGATTTGGGCCCTTCGTATTGGATTTTCGAAATGTTCGGAAATGCTTGGGACATACTTCTAGTTCCTTTATGAGCGCAAACACCGTTCCAGCGCCCGAGAAAGTGGCGGCGAAATTAGTGGAAGAAGGTGCTCGCGTCCAGAAGCTTTGCAAGCGGTAACATCGTAAATCCCGGCAAAATACGAAAGATCGGGTGCTCCGGCCCCCGCCGGTCTTTGTGTAATTCTGAAAAAATCTCCGTTTTCGCCCCTTTCGATGTAAGTAGTTCGCCTCGTAAATGTTGCATTGTGTTTTGGATGAATAATAACGTGTCGTATTGTGAAAATATTGTGCTGATGTGACGGTGTCGTTCTTCGGACCGTGGCTCGCTTCGTTCCGCAAAGGCCGGATTGCTGGATGATCATGTACATGACACGACTGTTTGTTTTGTCCTTGGGATGCAGACGGGTGCACATTACAAGGCGGCACGTGCGCGATTTACCGGCGGGGGTGAAAAGCTGTCGGTGTTTTTAAGGCGATAGCTTTTCGCTCACGCTGAACCCAAAGAACTGGGGCGTATAAAAGCAGGTTCACAGGTTTCAGGCAAGGGGATTTTAAGCCACCACGCCACCAACCGTCAACGACGCCCCACGGCAATGGATATCTATGGGGGCGGGCCCTGAACGGCTTGTGCTCCTTACTGGTGAATCTCGTAAGCGTCCGGGTAGCGCGCGAGCAAATTCGAGAAAATAAACCGCGTCGTCTCCGCCATCCCAGTTGGCAGCACCGAGCTATCCGTCACGATGAGGATTTTAGTCTTTTTATTCACGCTTTATTGGGGACCGCTATTCTGGGTAGGACGGGCGCTCCGCCCGTCCCGTCGGGCGCCTCGCCGGACGTTTGGTAGAGAGCGGCGAGACGCTTGGACGCCGTCGGTTGCCAGCTCCAGTGCCAGCGGGCGG
>DASYTB010000296.1:0-10463 GCA_036002705.1 Verrucomicrobiia bacterium | reverse complement strand
AACATAAAGATCACCCCGGATGGAAAGGTGAAGGTCCTGGATTTTGGATTGGCCAAAGCCCTTACCACGGATTCAACGACGTCGCGTCCGGTGGATGATGATTCGCCGACAATCACTGGCGATCACACCCTGCCGGGTGTTGTGCTCGGGACTGCGTCTTATATGTCGCCCGAGCAGGTTCGGGGCAAGCCATTGGACAAACGGACGGATATCTGGAGCTGGGGCTGCGTATTCTTCGAGTGTTTGACGGGAAAACGGTTGTTCCGCGGTGAAGATCTCGCGGAAACGATGGCGTTAATCATGAAAAGCGAGCCGGCATGGGCGGATTTGCCAACCACGACGCCATCCGCGGTTGCTTTGCTCCTTCGTAAGTGTCTGCGGAAAGACCGAAGGCACCGCCTTCAGGATATTGGCGATGCCCGGGTCGATCTCGAGGAAGCAATTCAGAACCCAGAGAGAAGTGAGTTCACTGGACCGGCAGGATTAACAAGTGAACGGAAGCTGGCGTTATTCGCACTGGCGATTTTGATTGGGTTGCTGGGTGCCTCTTTGGCGTGGGCACTTAAACCTTCGGCGTCGCGACGAGAGCCGCCTCCCGCCATTCGCGCGGAAGTGAACCCTTTCGGGAACCAGCCCCTCGGCACGGCAGGTATTACGATTGCGCTGTCGCCCAATGGCGAGTGGCTCGCGTACAAAGTCGGGCACGTGACGGATGGGAGCAGCCGCATCCTCCTCCGCAATTTGCATGATGGGCGTGATATCGTTTTGGCCGGGACGGAAGGCGGAGGCGGGCCCTTTTTTCACCCGACGGCGCCGAGTTGGGTTTTTCCACACGGAAGGAGCTCAGGCGGATTCAGATTCCAGCCGGAACGCCTAGCGTCGTCTGCAATTTAAGGGATTCGCTGATGGGTGCAACGTGGATGTCGAATAACATAATAGTTTTTGCCACGGGGGAGCCCCTTCTGCAGAGAGTTGCGGCATCCGGCGGCGAACCCTCGCCAATCCAAGTAAAAGGCCGCCCAGTGATTGGGCGGGTGACACCCCAAGCGCTGCCCGACGGCCGAATTTTATGCGGGGCCCGGGGCGACAATCAAAACGATATTGAGGTCATTAACCCAGCCAGCGGCGAATCACTCATCGTCCAGAAGGACGCGATCTACGGCCTGTATCTCACCTCTGGACGCCTGCTGTTCGTTCAGGATCATTCCTTGTTCGCAACCCCCTTCGACCTGAAACACCTGAAGGTGGCCAACGGGGCGATCAACGTTCAACAGAGAGTAGCCTGCGATACGCAGATGGGATTTGCGGATTGCGCCGTGTCCGAAACCGGAATATTGGCCTACATCAAGGCGGCTCCGCAAAACGACGCCTCGGAGGAAAAGGAAGTGGTCTGGATGAATGTCGAAGGAAAAACGAAACTCGCAATCCCGGATCGTGGCGCCTACATAGCCCCAAGCCTTTCCCGTAGCGGATCGAAACTAGCGGTTACAATTGAGGATAAAGACAAAACTCGCGGCGGTTCGTGGAGTCACATTGAAATCTTGGATTTTGCCCGGCCGATCTTGCAGCAGTTAACCCCACCCGCCGAAAAGCCGTTTGGGCCGCTGGCGGTTTCCGTTTGGTCACCCGATGAAAGATGGGTCTATTTTAATAGGCGGGAAGATGGCAAATGGGGCATTTTTCGAAAACGGTCAGACTTCCGCGGCGAGATTGAGAATGTGGTCCTGCGTGGAGATGCCCTCATGGTTCCACAATCCTTTTCGCCGGATGGCAAGCTTTTTACTTACTGGGAAGCCGAAAGCCAGTCACAGAAAAGCTCGATGATGGTCACGGAGGCAGAAGGCGGAAATAAACCGCGGCCAATCAACGAGGAAGTGGGCCGGATGGTTGCCATGCCTGAGATTTCGCCGGGCGGAGAATGGCTGGCCTATGTGGTCCAACCGCCGGGAGGAACAGCGGAAATATATGTCTCACCTTTTCTGCGAACCGGTGCGTTGATGCAGGTTTCGAAGGGAGGCGGCACCTTGCCGCGCTGGTCTCCAGCCGAGAAGCGGCTGTTTTTTCTCTCGGCCGAGGAGCCCCGGATTATGGCGGTCGATTATACGATGACGACCGAGAAAACCTTCACAGCCACGCTTCCCAGGGAGATTCTAAAAATTCCGGCGAACATCGATCCGGTATGGTTCGGTGTGAACACGAACGGACGCGAGTTCCTCGTTACTCGGACGATTAAGCCAGTCGAAACGAGCAGCCCGGGCGAAACGAATAACGCCAGGTGCGTGAGCCTGGTTATTAATTGGTTCACCGAGCTCGAACAGAAGGTGCCGATCCGCAAAGAATAGCGTCAGAGGCGCAGCCGCGTTTTGGATCAACGCCCCGTCTTCCATCGACATGCTGGCGTTACGTTCGAACCCTTCAGAAAGGTTCAAGGCGTTGTAAGCCCCTGAATGGCCACAATCGTGCTTCTCCTCCAGCACGTGCCGAAGCGTTTTAGTCATTTTCTATGCCGCCCTCTCCCGCTGCCCAAACCGCCCACGCAGATGAAATAGCCATGAAAGTTCCGACAGAACCGATCATTTTATTTTCCCTTGGATTTACGCCATTGTCCTTCGCGCCGGCGCAGTTCGCGGCGAAGCAATTCTTCGGGAGACCACCCTTTGCTCTGAGCGTATTCCGCCAGCTCGAACAGTTGCTCGCCGACCTTCTTTTCGCTCAGGCGGACGGTGGTTTTGGATTCGTGAAGTTTCGCCTTGCGCGCTTTTTTGATGAGTTTCTCGGCGCGCAAAAGCGCGGGCAGATGCTTCGGCACGCCGTCCAGCGCGGAAGTGCGCTCGCGATGTGTTCCTTCCTTTTCAGCTCTTTTGATCTGGTCCCATTGCGCCCAAACGGCGTCCACGGTTTTGGCGTTCGCGTTTCCAAAAACATGGGGATGACGCCGGATCAATTTATCGGTCATGGCGCGCGCGACTGTTTCGAAATCGAAAGTGCCACGCTCCTCGCCAAGCTGGCAGTGAAAAACCACCTGAAGGAGCAGGTCACCAAGCTCCTCAATCATTTCCTGCTCGTCCTGCGCTTCGATGGCGTCGATCAATTCATAGACCTCCTCGACTGCGTGGAAGCGAAGGGTCATGGGCGTTTGCTCCTTGTCCCAGGGGCAGCCTTCGGGCGACCGCAAATCGGCCATGACTTTGAGCAGATCGTTGATGGCCGATTTGGAGTTCCGGAATTTGATCATGGCTGGAGCTAAAGAATGACGAGATTATCGCGATGAATGACTTCCTGCCGCGGGATTTCTTTCCGGCGGATCGCGTCGGAGGGAACGTCTGTCATGCCGCGCGCGAACTCCGTGCCGTTGAGATCGCAAACACTGACAACATCGCCGGGATGAAATTCTCCTTCACATCGGTTAATGCCCGGAGGTAGCAGGCTCTTGCCCTGTTCACGCAACGCTTGTCGCGCACCCTCATCGACATAAATCGCGCCGCGCGGACGATGAAAAAAAGCGATCCAACGCTTGCGGCTGGCGAGGCGGCGCTCGTTTGGTACGAAAAGCGTCCCTTCCTCCTCGCAATTCAAAATCCGTTCGAGGACATCCTCCTTCTGGCCCGGCGCGATTACCAGCGGAACGCCGGAGCGCGCCACGATTTTCGCGGCTTGGATTTTTGAGGTCATGCCGCCGACAGCCGTGGCACTGCTCGTTCCGCCGGCGACGCTTTCGATTTCTGGCGTGATCTCGTTGATCACCGAAATCACTTTCGCCGAAGGCTGGCCGAAATTCGCAATCACCCCTTCGACCGTCGTCAGGATGATCAGGAGGTCCGACGGAAGCAGGCAAGCGACCAGCGCGGAAAGCTTGTCGTTGTCACCGAATTTAATTTCCGTGAAGGAAACCGCATCATTTTCGTTGATAATCGGGACGACTCCATGCTTGAGCAGGCGGACCAGCGTATTCCGCGCATTCAAGTGCCGCTCGTGATGTTGCAAATCGTCGTGCGTGAGCAGAACCTGCGCGACGGTCAAATCGTGGACCGCGAAGAGCTTTTCGTAAGTGGACATCAACCGCGATTGTCCAATCGCCGCGCAAGCTTGAAGTTCGGCAAGTTCCCCGGGACGCTTCTCATAGCCGAGCGCACCCATTCCCGCCCCCACCGCTCCGGACGTCACCAGAATTACCTCACGACCCTTCTGCCGTTGCACCGCGACCTGCCGGACCAACTGCCGCATCTGGGCAAGGTCGGGCTGCTTGCGGGAATCCGTCAGCACTCCCGTTCCGAGCTTCACCACAATACGAGTGATCTGCTTGAGCAACTCCTGCCGCATGCAAAGAACCCGGAATCTGCCGGAAACAAGCCGAAAAACAAGCCGAGTCTCAAACGATGCGCCAACTCCTGCCAACTCCCGCCCCACGCGATTTGCGGTTTGATTTTGCTTCACTTCGCAGATGACGGCGGGAATACCTTCAGGGCCTCGCCCGGAGATATCGTGGCGGAATCGTAACCGTCGGTAAAGGTGCGGGCTCGATTCCTTCGAGGGGTGCAGAATCGAAGGTTAAATGCGCGGAAGCTCATGGCCGGCAGTGAGCTTTTTTGTGAAACACGGCGCGAAAACCTCGACCGGACTGGAGCAGGCGCAGAGTGTCTTTGGTGCACGGCTCTTTCAATTCGCCTTCCGGGCGAGATTTATTGATAATTATTCGCATGACCAATTACCTGAAGAGACTGGCGGCCTTTTTCGCGCTGGCGGCTTGCTTGGCGACAATCCGGAGCGAGGAGCGTCCGGAAATACGCGTCTTGTTCCTGGGCGATTCCGGGCTGCATAAGCCGATCGAGCGCTTCAAATTGCTGCAGCCGGCTTTGGAGAAGAAGAAGATTGAGGTGACCTACACGGAATCGTTGGATGATTTGAACCCGGCCAAACTGGCGGGGTTTGATTGTTTGCTGATTTACGCGAATCACACACGGATTTCGCCGGAGCAGGAGAAGGCCCTGCTGGATTTTGTGAACGAGGGGCACGGCTTCGTGCCAATCCATTGCGCTTCGTTTTGTTTTCTGAATTCGCCCAGATATATCGAGTTAGTCGGCGCCCAGTTCAAAAGCCACGGGACCGGCGGGTTCAAAGAAACGATCGTGAACCCGGAGCACGAGATCATGAAGGGGCTCGCGCCGATCGAAAGCTGGGACGAGTCGTATGTTCACAGCAAACACAACCCGGATCGCGTCGTGCTCGCCGAGCGGCGCGATGCGAAGGGCGCGGAGCCTTACACCTGGGTGCGGGCGGTCGGAAAGGGCCGCGTGTTTTACACAGCGTGGGGGCATGATCAGCGGACGTGGTCGAATAACGGTTTCCAGGCGCTGGTGGCACGGGGGATTCGCTGGGCGTCGGCGAATTCGCCGGATCAACTGAAGGTCGCGGGCGCTCTGAAGCCGTTTGAGTATCAGGAGGCACCGGCGCCACTGCCGAACTATTTGCCGAACGCAAAGTGGGGCACACAGGGGGAGCCAATTCGAACGATGCAGAAGCCCCTCGCGCCTGAGGAATCGATCACGCATTTGGCGGTTTTTCCGGGATTCACGAAGACGTTGGTGGCGTCTGAACCAGACATTTTCAAACCGATCTGGATGAGCTGGGACGAGCGCGGGCGTCTCTGGATCGCGGAGACGATTGATTATCCGAATAACATGCAACCGCCGGGCGAGGGGCATGATCAGATCAAGATTTGCGAGGACACGGATGGGGATGGGAAAGCGGATAAATTCACGGTCTTCGTGGATAGGTTGAGCGTGCCGACGAGTTTTGTTTTTGCGAACGGCGGAATCATCGTCGTTCATTCAGGCAAGACGGAGTTTTTCAAAGATACGGATGGCGACGGCAAAGCCGACGAGCGGCGGGTGCTGTTTACGGGTTGGGGCACGGGGGATACGCACGCGGGCCCGAGCAATTTGCGTTACGGATTTGACGGGTGGATTTGGGGAACGGTGGGTTACTCGGGTTTTCGGGGAACGGTCGGCGGGAAGGAGGTTCGGTTCGGACAGGGGATTTATCGATTCAAACCGGATGGGTCGTCGCTGGAGTTTGTGCGGTCGAGCAACAACAACACCTGGGGGCTTGGGTTCTCCGAGGAGAACATCGCATTTGGGTCCACGGCGAATGGGAACGCGAGCATGTACATGCCGATCCCAAACCGGTATTATGAACAGGTGAACGGGTGGTCCGCGAGCCGACTGGAAACGATCGCGGACAGCCAGCGATTTTTCCCCCTGACGGAAAAAGTGCGGCAGGTGGATTATCACGGGAAGTACACGGCGGGGGCCGGGAGCGCGATTTACACAGCGCGCAGCTTTCCGGAGGAGTATTGGAATGAAGTGCAATTTGTGGCTGAGCCGACGGGCCACTTGCTCGGGCAATTCTATTTGATTCCGCACGGCTCCGACTTCGTGGCGCACAACGCGAAGAGTTTCCTCGCGAGCGATGATGAGTGGACCGCGCCGATCTGCGCGGAGGTGGGGCCGGACGGCGCCCTCTGGGTGATCGACTGGTATAATTACATCATCCAGCACAATCCGACGCCGCAGGGTTTTAAAACAGGAAAAGGCAACGCATATGACACGCCGTTGCGCGACAAGGCGCACGGGAGAATTTACCGGATCACTTACAAAGAGGGCCATCCGTCGAAGCAGTTCGATTTGGCGAAGGCCGACTCGGATCAACTGATCGAGGCGTTGCAGAGCGACAACATGACGTGGCGGATGGCGGCGCAGCGGTTGATTGTTGATGGGGCGAAGAAGGACCTCGCGACGGCGCTCTGCGAACTGGTGAGTAACGGTGAGGCGGACGAACTCGGGGTGAACGCGCCCGCAATCCACGCGCTGTGGTGCCTGGCGGACTTGGGAATGGAAGGCGACGACAAGGTGGCGCAGGCCACGCTGGGCGCACTGAAGAACCAGTCGCGGGGTGTTCGGCGGGCGGCCGTGATGGTTCTGGCGAAAACGGAAAAGAGTTCGACCGCGCTGCTGGAAAACGGCCTTCTCGATGATCCCGATCCGCAAGTAAGGCTCGCCGCGTTTCTGGCCCTTTCGGAAATGCCGGCTTCGGATAACGCGGGCAAAGCGGTGTTCGAGGCGGTGGCGAAATCCGAGAATTCCACCGATCGCTGGATTCCCGAGGCGGCGACTGTGGCCGCCGCGCGAAACGACGCTTCGTTCCTGAAAGCGATGCTGACCGGTTACAAGCCGGCGGCGAATGCGGAATTGAGAGGCGAGCTCGGGACAGTGGTGCAACTTGTGACCCGTCATTACGCGGATCGCGCGCCGGTTGATACGATCTTTGACATTCTGAATGAGATCAAGAGCGCGGCGCCCGCCGTGGCGGTGGCGGTGATGGATGGGCTGGTGGCGGGATGGCCCGAGGGGACGGCACCGCGGATTGGCGAGACGGAAAAACGCTCGCTCAACGAATTGATGCAGGGACTGCCCGAGTCGATGCGTGACCGTTTGCTCGCGCTGGCGCAGCGCTGGGGCAACACGGAGCTGTTCGGTCAGGAAATCGCGGACATCACCGAAACATTGAAGAAACAAATTACCGATGGCAACGCCGCCGAGGAAGCTCGCATTTCCGCGGCGAAACGGCTGGTGGCGCTGAACAGTTCGGGGGACTCGGAAGAGTTGATCCTACGCCAGATTTCGCTTCTGACGCCGCCGTCCCTTGGGACGGGATTTGTGAATGCGCTCGGTCAAAGCCGCGACTCGCGCATGGCGCGCGACGTCCTCTCGCATTGGCAAGAGTTGTCACCGGTGGTGCGGCGCTCGGCCGTCGCGGTGATGGCGCGGCGTCCGGAATGGGCGAATGCCTTGCTCGAAGCGGTGGAAAGGCGGCGAATTCCGCAGACCGATTTGGCGGCCGATCAATGGTCGCAGTTGCGCCAGAATCCAAATCGCGAGATGGCGGCTCGCGCCGGGCGCTTAACGCAAAACGTCTCGGCGATTTCGAAAGATCGCGAGGAGATTGTGAAAAAGCTGATGCCGCTGGCGAATGAAAAGGGCGATCCAATTATTGGAAAGCAGATTTTTGCCACCACCTGCGCGGTTTGTCACACCTTCAATGGCGAAGGTGGAAAGGTGGGGCCCGACCTGAGCGGTATCGCAGCGAAAGGAAAATCGGAAATCCTGGTGGATATCCTGGATCCAAACCGGTCGGTGGAAGCGAATTATCGTCTGTGGAACGCGACGACAAAAACCGGCGACACGTTTTCGGGAAGGCTCGATGCGGAGACGCAAACGTCGATCGAGCTGCTGGATACCACGGGACAAAAACACGTCATTCAGCGAAAGGACCTGACGAATCTCGAAAGCTCCTCGATGTCGCTCATGCCCAACGGATTTGAAGCCTTGCCGCCGAACGATCTGAGCGCCCTGCTGACGTTTTTGACGCAGCCGCATTGAGGCGGCGACCGAACACCGTTTCGAGCGGCCGAGGCGCCGTCCTACTCAATCAGAAGCTACTTAATACGGCTGAAAGGGACTATTGGCACTTTCGCGTCCGCGCGGATTTACTGTAAGTGAGAAATCCTTATCACCAGGGGGGACGTTGGCTTCGCGACTCGTGGCCACGACTGTAGTTTGCTCTGGCGCAGCGAATTGATGTTGCCGAGGCCCTTATTTTCCAGTGCGCGTGCCGGTTCCTTTGAAGATCGGTTTCCAAGTCACGCCATCTTCCGAATAGGACCACTCGTAATTGAAGGTTTTTCCGTCCTCCGAGAATGTAGCGTAGCTTTTGATTCTGTATTTCCTTCCGTTCACTTCCTGCTCGCCGGAACCTTTGATCGTGTGACCTTCAACTGTGCCGTCGGAGTGGATGACAGCGCCGTTGCTGTCATAATAGAGGCTGCGGTATAGATGGGCGCCAGCATCATAGTGAGTGAGGACGGTGTAGCTGACCGCTAGGTCAGCGACTTTACCGGTGCCGCGCTCCTGAATGAAATAGTCGTTGTAGAGGAAACGTGTTTCAGCGGTAAAAGCGGCCTTGCCAGCCGGACTAAAGGGCGTGGCTTCGTCGACTTCGTCCAGCTTCCATTTGCCAGTCATAAAGGCGAGCTTTTGCATGTCGGGGCCGGCTTTCTTTGGTGCATCCTCGGCCTTCAAAAGGAGGGTGAAAAGGCTCAGCAGAAGGGTGGCGATGAGAGCGGTTGAATTCTTTATCATAATGTTGATGGTGAGATTGAATTAGCGGACGTAGCGGTTACTTGACAAGGATTAGTTGTAAGAAGCTGGCGATCTTCGGCTCAGATCTTGACGTTTTCTTCGTGCCTCGGAAGCCTCACTCCATATACTCACTTCATTATGAGGTTCATCTGGATTGTGATCGGCCTGCTTGCGCTCGTCGCCGGCAGTCAGGCGGCGGAACTTGCGCCGGGCGTTCGCGGCGTGGCGACGCGCGCGCCGAGCGGGATGAAGATCGATGGTGATCTTTCCGAGTGGAAGGACGCGTTCTCGACGCCGGTGGAGTATTTCAACGCGGAGCTGAAGAATCGCGCCGGGCAGTTCTTTTACATGTGGGATGACGAAGCGTTCTACGCCGCCTTGCGCACGCTCGATCAGCATCCGGCGGATAATGCAGCCGATAACCAACTCTGGGAGGGCGACGCGGTGGAATGGTATTTCGATACACGGCGGGATGAAAACTTTCGCGGGAAGGATTGGGGCAAAGGCGCGGTGCATTGTTACTGGACCGGGTTGAAGGGCACGAATGTGCAGCCGCGCTTCTGTTTGCGCCCCGGATATCTGGATGCGATTCCGAAGATCGGTGTGGAGGTCGGCGCGCGTCGCACCGCCGAAGGAATGGAAGTGGAATTCAAATTGCCCTGGGCGAACTTCCCGAATTTCAAAGCGAAGGTTAATGAAGTCATCGCGCTCGATGCCGAGCTGTGCTACAGCGACGGCAAGGGGCGTGTGTTCCGCAGCTTTGTTTATGGCAGTCCGCTTTCCGTGCAACAGCCGGCCAGCCAGGGGAGAATTCAACTCGTCGAAAAGTTTGAGCCCGACTTTTGGAAAGTTTGCGGACCGGTGATGGCCCAGGTTCGGGCTGATGTGCCGTGGACGCAGAAAGAGAAGGGCATGACGACCGCCTTCATGGCCTTGCCGCCGACCCATAGTGAAGATGTGGGACGGGTTGGATTTCGGTTGTACGACACGAACGCCAAACTTATCCTGGAAAGGCCGGCTGAGATCGAAACCTTTTCGAGCAATGGCAATTTCAAGCGGGCCAGCGCCTCATGGCCGATCGATGCCGCCGCGCCTGGAACATATTATTTGCTCGGGGTGATTGCCGATCAATCTGGAAATGAACTCGCGCGGATCGCGCCGAGAATGGTCAGCGTCAACATGGCCCCGGGATATTAACTATGGACCCACTCTTAAAACTGTTGCAGGAAAACGCTTCGCTCAAGCCGGCGCAACTCGCGCAGATGC
>DASYTB010000295.1:0-8194 GCA_036002705.1 Verrucomicrobiia bacterium | reverse complement strand
GACGGCATTGTCGGAATCGCCGGAGCCAAGGTCGGCTCAGCTTTCCGAACAAGTTTTTTGAGAAAACCGAACATCAGGAGCCGTGAAGCTTGCGGAATGCCAGTCTTCATCGAAAACAATAAAAGTTGCGCAAACTACAGATGACCGACTCGACAAATCAGTCCCCTGACCTGCTCCAGGGGAAACCGAAAGTTCTGCTGCTGGATGATGATCCGGACGTGCTGGAGTTGTATCAGCAGATGATGCTGCAACTGCCGAGCGAACCCGAAGTTCATATCGCCACGTCGGGTCCGAGCGCGATGGCGATGCTGGAGGCGGAGTCCTTCAACGTGCTCGTGTCCGATTTGCAGATGCCGAAAATGGACGGGCTGCAAGTCATCACGATTGTGCGGCGCAAACACCCGCGGCTGCGAACCGTCGTTTTAAGCGGCGTTACGGACGAGCAGATGCGGGCCCGCGCCTATTCCATGGGCATCGATCTGTACATGGAGAAGCCGGGCAATAGCAAGGAACTGAACTTTTTGATGGATTGCGTCGAGTCACTGCTCGATTCGGAGAAACGAGGAGGGTTTCGCGGAATTCAAAGCAAGAGCCTTGTGGACCTGATCCAGCTCGAGTGTTTATCCGGGACTTCAGCTCTTCTCAAAATTACGAACGGAAAGTTCGAGGGAAAAATTTGGATCCAAAACGGCGAACTGATCGATGCCGCGGCGGATGAAGCGGAAGGCGAAGAAGCTTTTAAGCGAATCCTGGCTTGGAAAGCAGGGTGGTTCGAGACCTTCCCGATGGAGTCGGGACATCCGCGAAAGATAATGACCTCATATCAAGGATTGCTTCTGGATAGCGCTCAGACGATGGATGAAGCGCGCGCCGACGGTTCTCTCGATTTGCCCGGGGCTGGATCCGAAGAGAGTGATGTGGTGAACAATACCACGGTTTCCGATACGCAATTTTTCCGCAAGGCCGGGCTGGGCCGGATCCAAGGGATTGAATTTGCGCTTAAGATTCCAGCAGAACGTTCGATACCGTTACAGAAGTGGGGTCTCGAAAACGCAGACCCGCTGGCAAACTGGGTGCAAAACACGCTGAACCATTTTGAATCGCTCGGCGATAAATGTGAGTTTGGCTCCGTACAGGGGCTTGAGGGGCGGGGGCTGCAACGGGTTTTGCATGTCTCGATGGAAGGTGGCAACACCTTTGCGGTCGGACTGTTGGGAAGCGCTTCGAGAGAGCAAGTGGAACAGAACGTAAAAAAAGTATTGGAGCGATGGGCCTGCTAAAAAGATTATTGAAGCCAGCGGCGCGCGGGCCGGCTCCGCTGCCCTCCGGCAGTTTTACGGTCGATCCGAATGGAGAGATCATCACCTGCACGATTCCCACCAGTTTCTCTCGAGACGGTTTGAAGGACATTTCCAAGTTGGTGCTGCGCGCGTTCAAGGAAGCGAAGGAAGCGGAACTGGCGCTGACCGAACTGGCGGTGAATTTCGGAGCAATGAAACTCAAAGCGCGCGAAATGCGCGGCGGGGCCATGATTTTCCTCGCTCCGCGCGGACCCGCGCAAAAATGATTAAAATTTATGGGCGCCACTAAACTCAATGATCTGATTCCACAGATGGAGAATTATCTCGAATGCTGGAAACAGTTTAACCACTACCTTATCCAGGCGCGGAGCAAGAAATTCGAGCCGGAGGATGAATCGCAATTCCTCGAAGTGAAAAGCGTCCTGACGCAGGAGCTCGAGATCATCCTGGCGTCCATTGAAACGCAGAATCCGAGCAAGGAAGAGATTCTGGCCCTGGTCAGCAGCGCACCCTCGATCCGCTACGTCAGTGAACTGAATGAAAATGCGCTGCGCGCCCTCGAAAACCAGTGGCACAAAATTTTTATCGCCTGGCAATCGTTGCTGGGCCAGTTGAAGGTGCAGCAAAAACAAACGGATAAAAAGGGGTTGTTCGGTTCCTTGTTCAAGAAGTAGGTCGGGGCTTGGGCCGAATTGGGCGACTGCCTTGAGACCCGCCGTTTGAGAGACTTTCTCGGCGTTGGCTGCTTCCCGCATCCGACGTCTCTTCCTTTACTCAAACTCGACTTCATTCATCATGAAGTTTTCGTGTATCCGCCGCGGGAATTCACGTGTCTAACGGGCATAATGAAGCCGATTATTTATCTCGATCCTGGGGGGCGCTGCCGCGAACTCCGCCTCGGGAATCGGCTTTGGTTCTTCTATGAATAAAATACCAGCAGTTCTTATCACGATTGCATCGGCCGCGTGGTCGATCCACGCGGAGGTGGATACCAGCAAGCTTCCTCCCGCCTCGACGGAAAAAGGAGTTACCTATGCCAAAGATATTCGGCCCATTTTTGAAGCGACTTGCTTCCGTTGTCACGGGGAAGAGCGACAAAAGGGCGACTTGCGTCTGGATAGTCTTACCGCTGTCTTGAAAGGCGGCGAAGATGGCCAAGTGGTGCTTCCGGGCAAGAGCGCCGAAAGTCCTTTGGTCATCGCCGTGGCGCGACTGGATGAAGAGAAAGCGATGCCGCCAAAACCGAAACCCGGCCAATTTCGCGGTGGCCCGGGCGGTCGCGGTCCGGGCCCAGGCGGTCCTCCGCCGGGAGGCGAGGAGAAAGCGCACGCAAATCCAAACGGCGGCCCTCCAGGCCCCGGTGGCCCCGGTGGCCCCGGAGGTCCCGGCCCGGGAGGACGGGGCGGATTCCAGCCACCGAAACCACTCACGCCGGAGCAGGTCGGTCTAATCCGTGCCTGGATTGATCAAGGGGCTAAGTAGTTAAGGCGGCTGGATCGGCCGAAATTTTCAAAATTCCGAGGGAGCGGGTTCCGCCCGTCCTCGGTTTTTTTCGGCTCCTCAGCCGGCGTTGAACGCGCACGGCCCGATTGCTATCATCTGCCATCCATGGAGGGTGAATTGCCGGTATTGTTCATTCATACGTAATCACCGCCGTTTGACCAGAGAGCCGCAGGTTGGTGATGTGTACGCTTGAAACGGCTCGAATGCGGTAGAACGCCACGTTTCCAGCCAGGGGAACGGTTATGCTTTTGTTCACTAAATCAGCCAAAGCGCCCTGCGCGTTCGAAAAGGGTCCGGTCACAACGCTCGCGGATTCCAGCGCAATGCCATTCCCGACCGCGGCGTTCGCCGGCACGAAAAGGATGTAGTTGAGATTGATTTTCCGTACGTCCTCGCCCGGCGTTCCCACGTTCGTCAACCTCAACGTATTGGTCCCAGAGAGGCTTAAAACCACCGGTTTTCCGGAAGCGTCGGTGAGCGGGATATAACGATAGTTCGATCGCATGAATAAGTTCGGCGCAGCGAAAATTCCCAGGGCTTTCGTTGTTTGATTCGTTTGTGAGGCATCGCTTGTCACCGAATCCAACTCGACGGTAGTGGCGCCAAAAGTTCCGGCGCGGAGGTAAGCGTAATAATTCGAGGCGCTGAACACGCGCGTGTAATTCATCCACTCGCCGGGGTCAAAACGCCGTACTTGATACTCCGGCAGATCGACGGCCGCATATTGCGAGCGTTGGGTGTCATTTGAAAGCAGGAGACCGGATCCGTCCTGAACCTCAGCTTCTCCCTGTTGCGTCCCCACGTAATCCAGCGACCGATAATCAGCCGACAGTCCGCTCCCGTTTTGGGTCCCGCTATCATGATAATCAATTTCGGGCATTCCTTGCAGATCGAAATATCCAACGCCATTGCCGTTCACCGGGGCCATCGCCGCTGTCAGCCCGGAGACGGGAATTGGTTCGCCTTGAAATTGCCCGCCGTCGTAATTGTAATCCTCTGCCTCAATCGTCTTCACAGCCGAGTTGGTCAGATAAGCGTCGCTGAATGTGTCGAACCAAAACGTGTTGGTGGATTTGCGCGTCCCGCCGGCATCCTGCAACTCAATTCGCGCGCTGTACAGCGTGTTTGGGGCCAGAGTCCCCGCAGCGGTGCTGAAAGTAAGCGACGGTCCGTTACTGGGAAATGGGGCTAATGAACTCGAAACGTCCACGTCATTTAAGTAGAGCTTCGTCGCGCTCGCGTTGATTGCGTTTGTTGAGAATGTCGAAGCAGTAAAATTGATACCGCTGGGCGCAGGGTGCAAATTCGTAAACCGGTTCGTTGGCGTTCGTGTCACCACCTGGGGTGTCTCCGGAATTGGATGCGAGAGGGCGGGTGGCGGGGCGGCATTCGGGTCGGTCACTCCAGCATAGTAACTGTCCAATGTTGCGTCCACCGTCCCGGTATTCCCTTGCCGGCTGAACCCGAGGAAACCGCAGGCGCCACTCGCATAGGCAGAATCGTCCGCGGTCAAAGTAACCAAAGGCTCCGTCAGATCGTAGAGGTCATAAGCTTGCGCTTTGAATGTCGATCCTTGCCCCTGGAGGATTATTCGGTAGGAGCGGCCCGGCACAAATGTGATTTCCGCGACGGCCAATGTAACCGTGACAAAGCCTGGGCTGACCGTGTTAATTTGGAATTGACCTTGTCGCCGATCGCCGCTGTTTTCCCCATATTGTGACGCGTCGTAATTGCAGATGATTCCCTGCGCATCGGCGGGGTTCAGATTCGGCGGAAGGTTCCCGCTGGAGTCGGTCAAACGGCCGAACAAAACAACCGCCTGATTCTTGTCCGTGCCCGGCCAATCCACGATATCCATCGCCACATAAAAATCCGAATAGATATTCGTTCGATACCACAATCCGACCGCCGGCGCGCTACCGGGAACGGGATTGGCCTGGATACGCAGACCCTTGCCGTTGCCGATCGCCGGAAAAGTAGTCGTGACCAGCGCGGGCGACAGGGCTGATAATTTCCAACCGGCGGCAGTGAATTGGCTGGTGTTAGAATACGAATCAAAATTATCCGATTGACCAATGACACGCACAGGCGCGGCCAAAACCAAAACGAGGAGGGCTAACGTCACAGAGGTCCGGGCAGTTTTCATTTCGCAAACAGGCAAGGTGAATTGCCATCGTTAATGGCTCGACCGCGACTCTCTGCGCAAGGAAAAAAGTGGGCCTTGGCGCCTTTGGGTGCCTTGGGGTGGGACTCGCCACAAAATTTCAAGCAAAGCCTCCAGCTTCGGAGGATGAAGGTGGACGGCAGTTGCATGACGGGCTCGGTTCAACTCACACGGCCGGCGGGAAATAGTCGCGAATTTTAAAGACCAGCTCAGTCCAGGCACGGAGGTCCTGGCTGTGGATCCGGAGACGCCGAAATGTGCCGAATGCCCATGGGCGACAGCCGCAATTTGCGGCCGAAGTTCGGCGAGCCGCGCAGGCGGCGCTTGAAACCCATTCGCCGGATGCGCGTTTCTTCTTCGGAGTAGAGAACTTTCACCAGCTTCAAAAATCCGCTTTGCAATTCGTCGCGACTCATTCCCCTGGGTTCGAAATTGAGATCGAAGAGCGTGCATAGGTCCCACGCGCGGTCGTGGATGATTCGACGCTCGGCTTTGAGGCGGTGGTACAACGGCGTGTTGGGAAAAGCCGCCAGAAATGTGATCTGGACCTCATATAATCCGGAGTCGCGCACAAAGCCGAGCACGTCATCAAAAATCTCAGGTGTGTCGCCATCCAGCCCGAGAATGAAGCAGCCGTTCACCGTGATGCCAAAAGACTGAATTTTCGCGATCGCTTCCTTATACCGATCCTGCTGCCGCGCTTTCCAATCGGAATTCAGTTCGATGCCCGTGAGGCTTGCGCGGCGCGGGCTTTCCAGGCCGATCAAAATCTGCTGGCAGCCCGAATCGCGCGTGAGACGGAGGAGTTCGTCATCTTTTGCGATGTTTACATCGGTCTCGGTGAACCAGCGCAGATCTTCTTTGGCCAATTCGCGCAGCAGTTCCTTGTAATGCTCGCGATGGGCAAAGCTATTGTCGTCCGCGAATTCAATGAATGGCTTGGGCCAAATCTTTTTGATTTCATGAATCTCGTCGATGACCTTTTGCACCGGTTTCAATTTGTATTTCGACGTGAGCAGGATCGAGCTGGCGCAGAATTCGCATTTATGCGGGCAACCCCGGCTTGTCTGCACGGTGATGCGATTGTATTTCGCGGGATCGAGCAGATCAAAGCGCGGCATCGGCGCGTTGCCGAGATCAAACGCCCCATTGAGTTCGTGCCGGTAATACGGCTTCAGCGAATCCTCCGCGGCATCGCGCAAAACCTGTTCCCAGAGCGGTTCGCCTTCACCAATGATCACGCTGGTGCAATGCTCTTTGGCTTCTTCCGGCACGGACGTGACATGAAGACCGCCCATGACGACCGGCACGCGGCGCGCGCGGTAGCGATCGGCCAATTGATACGCCTCGAAGATTTGCGCGGAAAAGGAACTGATCGCCACCAGGTCGAAGTCTTCGGGGAGTCCACGGGCGGCTTTTAGATCGCTAACCTCCATGTAACGTATCTCATGGTGCCGCGGCGTAAGACCCGCGAGCGTCAACAGTCCGAGGCTCGGCAGCGAGGCAATGATTTTGTTTCGATTTACGAAGCCCGGCAGGGTGAGGCCGAGCTTCGTCAGTTCGTCGTTGTGCGCCCGAACCCCGCTCATGGCAATAAATCCAATTTTCATAAAAGTATTGTGATAATGGTTAGAACCGCCGCTGAAATGAGGCTTAAGACCGGAATCCCAAAGAGCGGCCGGAGCCGCGTCTCATGCGCCATCAGCACGCAGCAAAGCGGCATGGTGACGCCACCGACGATAAAGAGCGCGGAAGCAAATTCCCACAAAGCATCCAGCGATCCATTGTCCCCGATGGCCCGCGCCGTGAGATAGAAGATGAAGTTCACCGCCCCGAGGCCGAAAAAGCTGATATGCCCAAGCCGATACATCCGCCGCTTATGGCTGGTGTATCCGCCCAGCCAGGTCTCCTGATCGAAGAAGAAACCCATCACCATTCCGCTGAGAAAACCCGCGAAGATCCACATCCACGCGAACACCAGATTAATCTGCGGCACGAAACTCTTCATGGCGCGACTCTGCTTTAGCGCCTCAGGAATGTGTTAATTGAAAAAAAGAGGAGTCTTCATTGACCCAAGCAATGTGAGGGACCGATCCTACCAGCCCTAATTGGAAGCATAAAAATATCTTCCTTCTTTACGTTGACGAGTTGAGTTTAAGCGCCTTTTCGCCTTTTGGGCGTTGTGCGCCGACATGAAATCGTAAAAGCCGCTCACGGTGGCCAGGCGCTTGTCACGGGAGCAGATTTGCCGCCAAACAATGACCCGCAAGCAGCCCCTGGATGCGGTCAGGCGCGAGGGATCTGAGGAGCTTTGTGTTGAAATCGGCCTTGTTTTGTGCAAGTTCTCCCGCGAGCGCATGGTCTTTACGACGCACATCTTCGTCTTCTATTTCCTGCCGCTCTTTCTGCTGCTCTATTACAATCTGCCGTATCGCTGGCGCAACGTTTGGATCACCCTGGGCAGCTATGTCTTTTATGGCTGGTGGCAGCCGTGGTTCGTGAGTCTGATGCTGTTCACGACGGTAACGGACTTCCTTTGGGGCAGGGTCATTACACGGGATGGGGCCGCTCCGGGCGAGAGAAAACTTGCGGTGGTGGCCTGTGTGGTGACCAACCTGACTCTTCTCGCCTTTTTTAAATATTACATGTTCGCGACCGAGACGTTAAACCAACTGCTCGCGGCGGTCGGAGGGCATCCGTTTCGCGCGCTGCAGGTGGTTTTGCCCATCGGCATTTCCTTTTACACATTTCATTCGCTCACTTACATTATCGATTTGTATCGCGGGCACGCCACACCGGCGAGGTCGTTCTCAGGATTTTCCGCGTTCGTGGCATTGTTTCCAGATTTGGTGGCGGGACCGATTATCCGCTACAAGACGCTGGCGGAACAATTGCGCGAGCGCGAACACACGGCGGTCCGGTTCGCCTCTGGCATCGCCATTTTTGTGGTTGGGTTTGCGAAGAAGATTCTGCTCGCGAATCCCTGTGGCCAGGTGGCCGATGCGGCGTTTGGCGCCGCCCATCCCTACGCGCTGGATGCCTGGGTGGGGGTGCTGGCTTACGCCTTTCAGATCTATTTCGACTTTGCGGGCTATTCGGATATGGCGGTAGGTCTGGGGCGAATGCTCGGCTTCGAATTTCCACGGAACTTCGACGCGCCGTACCGTTCGGAAAGCATCACGGAGCTTTGGCGGCGCTGGCATATCTCGTTGTCGAGCGTTTTGAG
>DASYTB010000294.1:0-4569 GCA_036002705.1 Verrucomicrobiia bacterium | reverse complement strand
GTTCCATTTGGAACCGAATTTTAGATTGAGGAGAATTTAAACAGAATGCTCGAAATTCGAAATTTATCCGCCGCCGTGGACGGCAAGCAGATATTGAAAGGGCTTAATCTGACGATTAAAGCGGGCGAAGTGCACGCCATCATGGGACCGAACGGCAGCGGCAAAAGCACCCTCGCGCAGGTTCTGGTCGGCCGTGAAGAATATCACATTACCGGCGGCGAGGTTCGTTATGAGGGGAAGGATCTGCTCGAAATGGACCCCGAGGAGCGCGCCCGCGCAGGTGTTTTTCTCGCCTTTCAGTACCCGGTGGAAATTCCGGGTGTCAACACGATGTACTTTCTCAAGGCCGCGCTGAATGAGGTGCGTAAGGCCAAAGGTCTCTCGGAGTTGGACGCCGTTGATTTTCTGAAGCTGGTCAAAGAACGCATGAAGGTCCTCGAACTGGACCAAAGCCTTCTTAATCGACCGGTCAATGAAGGTTTTTCCGGCGGAGAAAAAAAACGCAATGAGATTTTCCAAATGGCCTTGCTCGAACCGAAGCTCGCCATTCTCGATGAGACCGATTCCGGCCTTGACATCGACGCCTTGCGCATCGTCGCCGAGGGAGTGAACCGCCTCAAACGCCCGGACAATGCCCAACTCGTGATCACACATTACCAGCGGTTGCTGAATTATATTGTGCCCGACTACGTGCATGTTCTTCACGACGGGCGTATTCTTCGCTCGGGAGATAAAAGCCTCGCGCTCGAATTGGAGAAACGCGGGTACGATTGGATCACTGAACCCCAAAAGAACGGGGCGGCGAAACACTAGTCCAGATGGAAGCGGTGGAAACAAAAAATAAGATAGCAGTCCCTCGGCCGCACGACGGAGTGTTGAGTGCTTTCGAACAATTCGAACTGGCGGGCCGGGGCAGCACTCCAAGCTGGGTGCAGGCGCTGCACAAAGGCGGAATATCGCATTTTGCCGAAATGGGGTTCCCGACAGTCCAGCAGGAGGAGTGGCGCTTTACCAACGTTGCCCCGATTGCTCGGACCGCCTGGCAGTTGCCCGATTCGAGCTGCCATATCACCCAGAAGGAGCTGGCCTCGCTCCTCTTCCCGGTTTCCGGACGAAGAATCGTTTTTGTGGACGGGACCTTTTCGAAAGAACTTTCGTCCAAAGAACTTGCGCCAGGCGCGGGAGTAAGGGTCCAGAACATCCATGAAGCGGTCCGCTCGACCACACCTTTGGTCACACAAAGTTTGGCTCGTTACGCGCGTTACGATGAGAGTTCGTTTGTGGCCTTGAACACCGCTTTTCTTCACGACGGCGCGACCATCATCGCTCCTCCGCGCGCTGTGGAAAAGGAGCCCATCTACATCGTTTACGTCTCGACGGGCGGGAAGGCGAATGCCGCGACCCATCCCCGAACGCTCATTCTGGCGCAACGCGACAGCGAAGTCAGAGTGGTCGAACACTTTGTCACGCTTGGTTCAGCCCCTGGCCTGACCAATTTCGTCACGGAAATCGTGCTCGAGGAGTCCGCTTCCGTCGAGCACTGCAAAATTCAGGACGAGAATTTGTCCACGTATCATGTGGGCACTATACAGGTGCACCAGGCCCGCGGCAGCCGCCTGCTTTCCCATTCCATTTCCCTTGGCGGAGTGCTCACGCGCAACAATATCAATTGCATCCTGGATGGTGAGCGGATCGAATCCACCCTGAACGGCCTTTACGTGGGACGCGATTCCCAGCTTGTCGATCATCACACCGCCATCTTTCACAATAAGCCGAACTGCAACAGCCACGAGTATTACCACGGAATTCTCGATGACCGTTCCCATGGCGTGTTCAACGGCAAAATATTCGTCCGCCCGGAGGCGCAAAAGACCGACGCGAAACAAACCAATCGCAATCTCCTGCTGTCGGATGATGCCTCTGTCGATACCAAACCGCAGCTCGAGATTTTTGCCGATGACGTGAAATGCACCCACGGCGCGACCATCGGCCAGCTCGATCCCGAATCCATTTTCTACCTTCGCGCCCGCGGCATCGGCCTTGACACCGCCCGCAAAATGCTCCTGCACGCCTTCGCCAGCGAGATCGTGAACCGCATTTCCATCGAAAGCCTGCGCGATCGGCTGGATGCGCGCCTCTTCGAGATGTACGAGCGATAAAGGCCGGAGGAAACGGCAGATAAAGTCTTAGGAGTTTAGCCTCCGGAAATTCGCGCGCCGTCCGCACATCTGGACCGCCGAACTAAATATCCTGTCAGAAGTGACAGTTCATGGCCTCAGGAGAATTTTATACTTTCGGACCGTAGCGGTCAGTTCGGACAAGAATTTCCGAAGGAGTCTCCGGCGACCCGAGTTACAACGTCTTGAAACAACGTCGAAGGGCTCAGCTATTCAAAAGTGCTCAAACTCCAAACGTGCATCCAGAAGGCTGGTTTTGGCGATCGTCGAAGACGTCGCGAGCGGTGGAACGATGACGAGAGCGGGGAATAGAACCGCGCGTTCCTATCGATCTCAGCCTGGCGGCACGGTAACCAAGATCGGGCGATCATACTCTCATACGATTGCCTTGTGGGCATTGACTTACATACTGACCCTACCTGCGCCCGCCGTCCGCGCCCAGACGAACATCACGGACGCGCCGGAAGGGACGAATACGGTCTCGAAATCTCGTTCGGCCGACGACGGTTGGTTCGACGTGAGCGGTCTTCTTGAGGAGAAGTATGGCTTCCTCCCCATACCGCTCATCATTACTGAGCCCGCCGTAGGATACGGCGGAGGCATGGGTCTCATGTTCTTGAGCAAGCCTCTGCCCTCCGCAGAGGATGGACTGGGGCGGCCCAATATTACGGGTGTTGGTGGTTTCGGGACAGAAAACGGCACATGGGGCGGCTTTGCCGCCGACATCCGCTACTGGCTCGATGAGCACCTTCAAACATTCGTGGGGTTCGTTTACTCCTCCGTAAACCTGGACTATTACGGCATTGGCGACGACCCAGCGCTGGCCAATAATCCATTGCGTTATAATCTCAAGCCCAAAGGCGGAACAACGCGGGCCAAGTACCGCTTCGGCGAGACACGGCTCTGGGCAGGACTCAACTATGCCTTCTCTTCCACGAAGGTTTCTTTCGATCAACCGCCCGGCACACAGGGGGAGCCGGCTTTTCGACACGAATCGAACGTGGGGGGCCTTACACCGTCTCTCACTTTCGATACTCGCGACAATTTCTTTACCCCGAACCGCGGCACGTATCTCGAAGGCTCGGCTGGGTTCTTTAACCCCACCTTCGGCGCCGATCAGGATTTTCAGCGCGCCAGTCTGCTCGCGATGCAGTTTGTTCCGCTGAGTTCGAAGCTCTTCCTTGGCGTGCGAGCCGAAGGCGCGGCAAGCTTCGGTAACGAACCTTTCTACTTGCGGCCCTACATCAGCCTGCGCGGAGCGCCTACGCTGCGTTACCAGGGCGAGGAGGTCGCGCAAATCGAGACTGAGCTCAGGTGGCAGTTCTGGAAGCGGTTCAGCCTGGTAGGTTTTGTCGGTGGAGGAGCGGCTTGGAACAATCTCGAGCACTTCGATGAGACAAAAGCCATCATCACCGGCGGCGCGGGCTTCCGATATGAACTAGCGCGCGCCTATGGACTCCATATCGGACTAGACGTCGCCCGCGGCCCGAACGACACCGCGGTTTATATCCAGATCGGTAGCGCCTGGGCCAGGCCCTGAAATATGCCGAGTTGTTAATTCTTCAATAAGTTTATTAAAAGCCGGGTTTTTGCTCCTCGCGCTCCGGCATGCCCAGCACATCAGGAGCGCCAATCTAATTATTCCGATCGCATCGCCAGCACCTGCTTTTTTTCGCGGGCGCGGGACGCGGAGAAGAAGCGGTACTGAAGGTCGCGCGGAACGGTTTTGACGTACTCGCGGTTGAAATGGCTTAGCCCGTTGGCGATATAGTAGGTATTCAGATTCGTGCCGCCCGCTTCGATGATCCCAAGCACGCTGTTGAGATTCGAATAAGTCACGTCCACCTGGACCGGTTTTCCGATAACGAATCTGTGCAACACTTCGCGGCGTTCCTTTTCCAGCTTTGCCTCTCCCGCCGAAACGGGCGGCACAGGCAGATCGAACCCCGTTAAGCGAACCGAGTAGATCGCGCCGCGGCTTTTCATTTGGAATGTATGCCCATCAATAATGTTGAGACCTTCGCCGCGAAGCGCCGGGAGCGGTTCGGTCCGTTCGATCCCGCCGTTTTCATAAACATCATACCAGACCCAAACCGGCTCCAACGCTTCGCGCTGCAGGTAAAGCCAGTACACGCCGGCCAGCGCCACGAGCACGACCGACCATTTCACCAATCGATGCAACGTGTAAAACATATCAGGCGGGGCCGATTCGGATGCGCGGATCGCGTTCCACCGCTCGAGGCGGCGGAGCGGGAGGGACTGGCATTTTGTCAGGTTCGGCCGCGACGGAGCGGTCAATCGAAACGAGCACCATGTTCACGTCGGGATTCGCGTGGGGGCGCGGATCAATCCCGTGCCGCTGAAGCGCGCGAAAAGCTTTCACGCAGTTCTC
>DASYTB010000293.1:0-5947 GCA_036002705.1 Verrucomicrobiia bacterium | reverse complement strand
CAACAACATCGTGCCCATCTGGAATGACCGCGCCTGGCCGGTTGCCTTTGGGTTTGGGCTGATGCATGGCTTTGGTTTCGCCAGCGTGCTCAATGAACTTACCTCAAACGCCAGTTCCATCGCCGTCTCACTTTTTGGTTTCAACGTCGGTGTCGAACTGGGACAGCTCTGCATTGTCCTCATTTTCGTGCCCGTCGCATTCCTTCTGCGCGAAACTTCCGTCTATCGAATTGTTGCCGTGCGCTTTGGTTCCAGCGCCATCGCCGGCGTTGCCGCTGTCTGGCTGGTCGAGCGGGCGTTTGGGCTGACGATTTTCTAGCCGCATGAACACCGACTTCGTTACCTATCCATTTATCTCCGCGCTCAAAGAACGCCGCTCTCGGCGCTTTTGCCTCGGCATGTCCCTGGATGGCGGGCCGCTCACCTACCAAAGCCGCTACGCTCCCGTGCCGTTAAGTGAAACCGAAGAGGCCCTGATGGCCTTTGCGGCCTGCGGCGTCACCGGCTGCGCGGTCGCCGACCTTGCCTACAACGGCGATGGCGGCGGCAACATCATGGCCGGATTGATCGGCCGCACCATCGCCAGCGGTGACGGAATTCAAACAGTCAATTTGGTGACGATTAGGGATTCCGGCGCTTACCTCTACCGCCGCCCGCAGGAAATGCCCGCCGCGCAAATCCCGGAACTCGCGCGGCTTTCGGACCGAAATGAGTTCGTCCAGGCCGCCCAACAAATGCGCGTGCCAATCGTAAATCAGCGCGTGCGCACGCTCTCCGAGCCCATCTTCAACATCAACGCGAATCGATGGTCCGTTCACTCGCCAGGCACCACATACTTTCTGCCCGTGAACGAGCTGACGTTCATGTACATTAACGGCCTGCTCGAAATCCTCAACGAATGCACAGGTGTTTACATTCTTGATGAGCGCGCCGGATTTCGCCCCGCCGGTCTCGCGAAATTCGCGAAGAGCAAAGGCGGCCATCTCAGCGACAACCCCGCCGAAGGCAAAGTCGCCACGATGGCGCTGGTTGAAAGGCTCGTCACCGAATTCGTGACCGTCGAGCAAGGCATGATGCTGCAGAATCTCGGGCTGATGGCGCAAACCCTGGGGCTGGGCGGATTCCCAAATTTTGCGAACCACGATTTCGCCTGGTTCGAAGCCCTCGGATTCCGCATGGAGAAAATGCCCGCCTCGAAATATTTGGGCATTCGCGGCCTGACAGCTTTCGGCATGAGACTGCTGGGCAAAGACAACGAGGTGCCTTTGCCCCTCGGCTTGGAAAGAAACGGCGAGCCGCTCCTCAAATCCTATGCGCCCCCTTACTTCCCCTCCATGCGCGCGGCGGTTCAAGCCGTGGTCGATTTCAAGTTTGGCCGGAACGGAGTCTTCCGCGACCCTCAATCTTCCAAGCCGTGGAAAGATGCGAATATCGCCCAGAACATTTCCGGCCTGAGCGACCAAACCATCGCCGCCACAACGGCCTATTGCGAATATGTCTGGAACCGCTACCGCCGGTTCCCGGCGCACATGCCGCCGTTCCGGACCGTGCTCGGGTTTCAGGCTGGACATCTGGATTTGGAATTTTACGACAAGTTCTATCCGGCAGGTGCGGTGGGCGAGACGCAGCGAACGGCCGACTCGTTCATCGAAAAGGTCTTACGGCCGGGGACGTAGGATTTCGCGAAAGAAGCACCACACCTCCATTACTGGTGAGTTGCTTGGGGCTTGAAGGTCTGACGCAGGGTTTGGAGTTCGGGCTTTCCGTCCTTTTGCGAGATTACGTAGAAGGTGTCGTAGTTGTTTTCTTCGAGCTTTGGCGGAGGGGGATGAATACCCAGAGCTTCGATCAACCCGGGCGTGCGTTGGTGAGTCCAGCAAATCAGCACGCATCTTCCACGGTGCTGCGGTTTTTCGAGAACTTCTTTGGCGAGGAGTTTGAAGTCTTCGGCCTTGAACGCCGTTTGGAGGGGAAGATTTAGGGCTTTAGAGAGGGGCTGCACCGTTTCCTGGCATCGCTGGCCGGTTCCCTTCTCCTGTCTGGCGGTCGCATACAGAGCCACAGGCAGTTCCAGAAAAAGAGCCGGTGTTTGGCTCCGAACGAACTGAACAAGGGCCTGCGCCCTCTGTCGTCCGATCTCCGACAAGTGGCGGTTGTTCGGATCGGCGGTTTTCTCCGCGTGGCGGACAATGATGATTTGGGCCGGTTGAGCGAAGCTCACAGGCGCCAGGCAGAGGAACACCGCGCACAAAGAGAATCGGATCGAAGGTTTCATGCTCTGTCCTGACGGATAAGCTCTTGCCGTAATTCAGTCCACGAAAACGTGGCCTGGTCCCTGGTCCTGTTGGAGTGGGATACGTAAGCGAACGCAAGTTTTCTGGACTCCCGCCGATAAACTATTATGGCCAATTCGGCATTGCACTAATGAACGCGGAAGATTTCACATCTTTCGTTTGGCGGGCGGGAAAGGCCTCGCCCGGGACGACGCTGAAAAATATCCGGCACACCGTTCAACCGCTTTTTATCGGTGGTGTGGGACTCGTCGCGCAGGCGTTGTGGCGCAGCTTTTTCTGGCATGTCCCATTCTCCGTCTCGGTGAAAACCGCGCGGATGCATTTGTGGCCGTTTGTCATCGGCGCGAGTGTTGTTTCGGCCGCCATGTTGCTGGCCTTCGTCGTGACGGAACTTTGCGGGCGAAGCGCCCCGAGTCGAACCAGCCGGCTTTGGCGCGCCGCGCATGTGGTCGCCGCGACATTCGGCGCCATCCTTCTTTTCACCGCGATGCTGCTCGTGGTGACCGCCCCCTAACTTTAAATCCGCGCGCGGGTCCGGTGCCTAACCGTGAATGGAGCGTGTGTAACCTTTTTCCGCGCGCGCGGGTCTCTATGCTTGTGACGATAGAGCAGAGAGCTGACGTTAGGAAGCGAGACGCGGGGGTTCCGCGTTCTCCGGTCAGCCCGCCGCCGAGCGCCAGCCGCTGAGCTGGACGCCCTGCAAAAGTTTCGCTGGTCCTCGGGCGAATCTCCATGTTTTAAACAAAACGGAAGGTCCACGTACTTGACTTGAATTTATTATGAAACGCTCCGCTCGGATGATACTCGGATTAGCCCTCGCCGGGCTGATTGGCTATGGAGGGCTGCTGACCTGGCGCGCCCATCGCAACCTGGTCACGCTTCATGTTCGAAACGCGCCCATCGAAAAAGTCATGTCCAGCCTGCGCTGGCAGACCTGGGAGAAATTTGTCTGGAACAAGGAAGTTAAAGGGCTAATCACGGTGGATGTGGATCGCGTGCCGCTGGAATCTGTCCTCGGGATCATCAGCGAACAACTTCAAGCCCGTTGGACCGCGGTTTATCCGATCTATTTGCGAAAGCAGTCGTTGGATACGCTCAACCAGGCGCTGCGCGGCGAGATCAGCTATAGCGAAAGCCACTTTACGAATCTGCAGGCGCGCCCGTTCGGAATGCGCGGCGGATTTGCCCCCGGCGCGGAGCCGCCGAACGGCATCGTTTCTCTTCAGCTTTCAAATCAGGACCTCACGATCAGCGCCATCGCCCTCCAGCGCTTCGCCCAGGCTCAAGTCCCGCTCGAGAACGGGTGGAATCCGAAAATCAATCTCGCCTTAAATCACGAGGAGTTCGACTCGGCCATCGGCAAAGTGGCCAGGCAGGCAAAGCGCTCCTGGACGAAGCTCTACGCGCTCGAGCCCAACCGCGGCTTCGGGCCGGAACGCGGCGCGCCTGGCGCGGAACGCGGCCCCCGCACGGCCGATGCGAACCCCGGCGCTCAGGAGCGGAACCGCGAACGCGCGCAGCAGCTTCTGGAGACGCTCTCTCCCGAGGAACGGCAGAAAGCCGAAGCCCGAATGGCGGAGCGCGAGGCGATGCAAAGCCTGACGCCGGAACAGAGGCAGCAAGTGATGGAAGCGCGCATGACCAGTCCGGAAGCTCAAGCTCGCATGCAGGACCGCATGGCGGCCGGAATCAAGAATACGACGCCCGAGCAACGCCGGGACCGCTACGAACGGATGTACCAAATGCGGAAAGCGCGCGCGAAGAGCTAACGAATCGACCGTTTAAAAATCTCTCAATGAAACTTATGAAAACTCAAAAAGCTTTTACTCTCATCGAACTCCTGGTGGTGATTACGATCATCGGGATTCTCGCCTCGCTACTCATGCCCGCCCTGGCTCGCGCCAAGGCAAAAGGCAAAGACACTGCCTGTCTGAATAATCTGAAGCAACTCGGCCTCGCGGTCACAATGTATGCCGACGAGAACAAGGGATTTCTTCCGGACGCCGAACCGCTCCCGAGCGAGCCGCTTGATCCTTCCAACCCGATGCCTCGTATTTGCGATGTGATCGCCCCGCAGCTTGGCCTGGGCAACTCGACCAACAGCAGCACCGTTTTCCGGTGTCCGATGGATAACCAGCGCCGATTTGAAACCGAGGGATCGAGCTACGAATGGAATTACGTCTATAGCGGGAAGAAGCTTGATGATCTCAAGTTCGGTTACCGATTTCGCGGTGGCATCCCCACGGAAAAAGCGATGCTCATGTTCGACTACGAGAACTTCCACCTCGGGCGAAACGGCAGCAATACCAACGGCCAGACGAACACGAAAAATATCCTCTACGGAGACGGCCACGTCGCGATGATGCATTAACACGAGATCGCATCGTGCTTAGCGGCGTCTCGTGAGAGCGCCGCATTGTTTGTCTTAGAACAAGCTTCGAAAGTGAGAGCGTTTAGGCCTTGCCGCCAAAGCTTACGTGGTCGTCAAGCTCCAGCAGGTCGGCCCAGGTTCGGATATCCTCCCGCGTGGTTGTGAACCTGGCGACGTATTGCGTGAAGAATTGGAATGTCTCCGCGTCGCTGTCCGGCCCGCGCCGGCCGTGATAATCGCTCCATTGCTCAATCTCCCATGCACTCCGCTGATGCGTCGCATTCTTCTGAATCCACTCCAGGATCTCTCCGTCCCCTTTGCCTGTCTTCAGCTCTGCCAGCAGTTTTTCAGGGTCAAGCCCGAGAAAATTGAGGATGTGCTGATCGAGCGGGCAGTTGTAGTGATATTCGCCATTCTTTCCGGCGAGCGTAGCTCGGCCCTTGTCCAGCATGCGCGGCAAAAGGGCATAACCGCCGAGGCGGCTGCGCGGACTCCGCGGCGGACGTTGCGTTAAGTCGAGTGCAGGTATCGTTGTCGTATTACTCATATCTCTTTCCTGGTAGTTTTGTTAACTCTTCTTTAGGCAGAAATCTTACCGGCCAGCCGCGTCGAGGGCCTGGTCAATCATGCGCCGACGTTCCGCAGGCAGTTCCCAGCGGCGTTGTTGCTCCCGATCGAGCGCGCGCAATGGGTCGAAATATAGGAAGTAAGCGCCCGGCTTGACGCTCGGGCTTGTAAAGACGGCGATACCGGTTTCGCGATTGTAGTGCTCGTAGGAATGCGCGTCTCGCTTGCCGCCGCCGCCCATCGTATCGACCACGAAGGAGGGCGTGTTAAAACCTGCGGTATGGCCGCGCACATGCTTCTCGATGTCGAGTCCTCTGTGGAGGGACGTGCGCAAGTCTTCGACGCCAGGCACCATGTCATGGAAATAAACGTAGTAGGGATGGATATTCATGTAGCTCAACCGCCGCACGAGCAACTGCATCGTCGCCGCGTTGTCGTTCACTCCGTTCTGCAACACCGTCTGGCACCGAACGGTAATGCCGCGTTCGGTCAACCGGTTCATTGCCTCCTGCGTCACTCCAGTGATCTCGTTCGGATGATTGAAATGCGTGTGGACGACCGCGTCCTTATGCAGGCGCCGGCTCAATTCGACAGCGCGGGTCATCGCATCCAGCCATGGAGAATCCGTCAGAATTTTTTGTGGCAGCACCGCCAGGCCTTTCGTCGCGTAACGAATTCGCCGAATGTTCGGCATTCGCAGCAGGCGTTCTCCGAT
>DASYTB010000292.1:0-1898 GCA_036002705.1 Verrucomicrobiia bacterium | reverse complement strand
ATTAGCAAAAAAAAACGCGGCCCGAAACAAGCTGGGCCGCGAAATAAAGAGAAATGAGGCTTGACTTTACTTTGTCTCAGCCTTCGCCGATGACAGAAAGTGGGGTGATGAAGCAGGTATCCAGACGCGCTCGAGTACGCTGTCTGCTCCTCCGATTCCCCGACTCACCACCGCCTCTTGATTGAAGTGTAAGTGTCGCAAGGTGCCTCAATCAAGGTTAGGGGGCGATGTTTGCCATTGCGCGGTACCGGTACGAACTAATACAAATACCAGCCTGAAGCCGCTATTTACGAATGCCGCCACCCGCGTACGGCAGCATTCGGGCACGGCGTAAATCATTCCTGGAAATCTCTTGAAATTGCCGATGAAGACTGGCTTAAAGAACAGAAGAACTTGGGAGGAAGGCTATTACCTGGCGGAATCGGACCGGTGAGTTTTCTTGCGCACGATGGAAGCCGCGATCAGGCCGGCGCCAATCAGCAGGAACGACGCTGGCTCCGGAGTGCTGGCCGCGACACTCAGCGTTTCGATGGAACCCTGATACGGTCCGCTTGCCGAGGTTGTCACGGTGTCCGCCGGTGAGCACGTCGAGACACACCCGTTCGTGCTGAATCCCGGCGATCCGGAACCAGTCGGGTTTTCGGCCGAGAGATCGGTTGGCAGGAGCGGATGAAACACGTAGGTCGTGCCGGAATGGAGATAAATAGGATTCGGGCTCGTGCCGCCGGATTTCTCATCTGCGGCTGAAGGAGTCCACCACGATACTGCAAGCAGGTTCGATACGCTGCTCAGACCCGCGAGGCCGGTAATCGTCCCCGACATCGTGAGCGTATCCATGACGCCTTTGGTAAACGTCGTCGTTCCGCCGGTCACCGTATACGTCATTCCGTTATACGTCACCGACCCAGGAGCCCAGCCGGAAATGCCCTGTAGTGCTCCCGAAGAAAACGTTGCGGTGTTTGACCCGCCGGTCGTCGGCGCGAATCCTAACAACGTGCTCGCGCTCGCCGGCGTGGTCGACACCGCCCCCAGTACTGCTCCCCCGAGTAAAAGCGCAAAAATCGGCTTAATTTTGTAAAAAGTCAATTTTTCGGGCCTCCGTCGCTGCGGCTTCTAGCGGCCGCTGGCGACTCCGAGTGCGCCGGTTTGTTTCGGGCACAAGGCAATCCTAGCAGCCGGAGCAAAAAAGGGGGCTACTGTTTGTACCGGTACGGCCTCGCGATCTTCAGTACTTTTTGAAGTGAACGGGAGCGCCCGCGAATGACCTCAGAATATTGGCGGCATTTCCTTTGTTTAGAGAAATTTCCAGATATCCTGAGCTGCCTGCGATAACGAAGAGATCGCCACTGGCCATCCCGCTGTAAGATTCTGCGAGTCGTACTATAACCGCGTCGCCGACGCGGATCTCGAATTTGCCGCGGCAGTCTTTCGCAAACAGATCGCTTTGGAAGTTCGTAGTTATGTTACCGAAACGATCCACACGCAGCACGACGCCTTCCCAGACGCCTGGGCCTTTCTCTGCGGGCGTGGAAATCGGAAGGATTACCGGGTTCACAATCTCCGCGCCGAACTCCGCCGGATCATGACCCATTGCGAGGTGCGCGGCGACCGGCCCAAAAATATCCCGCCCATGAAACGTGCGGCTTACCGGCTGCCGAAAAAACCGCTCCTCCGTAATTTCCCGCGCCGCCAATTGCGGTGAAACGAGGCTCAACACTCCGTTGTCCGGGGCAACGAACAGATGTCCCTCTGCGTCGCCAATCAAAGCCCGCCGCATTCCACCTACTCCCGGATCCACCACGATCAGGTGAACTGTGCCCGTTGGAAAGCAGGACCACGCCTGCGACAGCGTAAATGCTGCGCCCGTAATGTCGTACGGTTCAATTTCGTGAGTGATA
>DASYTB010000291.1:0-3463 GCA_036002705.1 Verrucomicrobiia bacterium | reverse complement strand
GAGCAGCCGCGCCCGTCCGCGCGTGCTGTGCCTCTCCTCGCCCGTGGCCATGTAGCTCGGGCACATGGTATTCGTGCCGTGCTCGCGGCATTTCCCCACGCCAACGCAGCGTTCCGTCGCGCGCGCAAAGCTGAACCCATCCGCCGCGTAGTGAAAAAATGTTTCGGGCTCGGGCGGATTATAGTGGGGACCGTAGCGCAGATTCTCATCGATGCGGTAGGGCTTCACCACTTTGCCCGGGTTCATTTTCCAATCCGGGTCCCAAATGGTTTTGAAGTCGTGGAAAGCTTCGATCAATTCGGGTCCGAACATTTTCGGAAGGAACTCGGCGCGCGACTGGCCATCACCATGTTCCCCCGAAAGCGAGCCGCCGAATTCCGTGACCAGAGAAGTGGCTTCGTCCATAAAAGAACGCCACTTCTTGACGCCTTTGGCGGTTTTTAAATCGAAATCGATCCGCGTGTGAATGCAGCCCTGGCCGAAATGGCCGTACAGGCTGCCGACGTAATGATATTTGTCGTAGAGGTTCTTCAGCGCCCGCAAATACGGCCCGACCTGGTCCGGAGGCACGGCGGAATCTTCCCATCCCTCCCAGTTTTCCTTCATTCCGGGGACGTGCGCCGTGGCACCAAGCCCGGATTCGCGGACGTGCCAAATCCGATGCTCCTTGCCCGGATCATCGAAGATTGTCGTCGGAGGCCCTTTGCCGAAACGCGAGAGACGAGCCGCGCATCGTTCGGCTTTGGTGCGCGCTTCAGCTTTCGAGCTGCCTCCAAATTCCGCGAGGAGAAAGGCGTGGCCTTCCGGAAAAAGCGCCAGATCCGCAAGCAGGAGGCCCTTTTTACGCAGATCCTCAACGAACATTTTGTCCACGCCTTCGAGTCCAATCGGGCTGCACTCAATCACGTCGGGAATGTGATCACCCGCGGCAAAGACATCAGGATAGGAGATAACGAGCAGTGAGCGACAGGGCGGGCTGTGCACCAGGTTCAGGAGCGCTTCCAGAATGACCACGCAGGTTCCTTCCGACCCGACCAGCGAGCGTCCGACGTGAAAACCTTCTTCAGGCAAAAGTGGATCAAGATTATATCCGGAGACGCGCCGCGGAATTCGCGGGAACCGTTGGCGGATAAGAGCCGCGTAGCGCTGCTGAAGTTTGCCGAGGCGGTTGTAAATATCCGCGCGCCGGCCGCCACCCTGCGCTATTTCTTCGAACTGTTGTTTCGAAGTTTTCCCGCAGCGCAATCGTTCGCCGTCATAAGTCAGGATTTCCAGCGCCTCGACATTATCGCTCGTGCGCCCGGCCATTTGCGAATGAACGCCGCAGGAGTTGTTTCCGAGCATGCCTCCGAGCGTGCACCAGGCGTGCGTGGCCGGGTCGGGGCCGAACGTGAGATTGTATTCCTCCGCGGCGTCGCGCAGCCGGTCGCAGACGCAACCCGGCTGAACGCGCGCGAGCTTTTTCACCGAATCGATCTCCAGCACCTGGTTCATGTATTTGCTGAAGTCGATAATGACCGCGACGTTGCAGCATTGCCCTGCCAGGCTCGTGCCGCAGCCGCGACTGGTGATGGGCGCGCCGAACTCGCGGCAGAGCGCCACCGTGGCGATGACGTCGTCGTTGTCTTTGGGAATTACGACTCCGATCGGTGTCTGGCGATAGTTCGACCCGTCGGTTGCGTAAAGAGCGCGGCTGCCATTGTCGAACCGAACCTCGCCTTTGATCTGGCGGCGCAACTTTCTGGCTAGAACCTCAGGGTCCGCGTTCATATCCCCGCGCCTCCACTCTTCAGAAAGATCAGAAGAAGAGCTTCCCAAATCCTCCGGTACACAACTCAATGGTTCCCGGAAAACGCTGGCCTCTCAATGCGACCCACCCCTGAAATCGCGTTAGGGGTTGAGAGGGTGCTTCAAACTTTCGTGTGAAGCTGAGATCGAATAATCCCAGATCGCGTGAATTACATCGAGATATAATTCGCTATTCGAGGCAAACTGATCGACTGTCAGAGCTGACCTGAATGGTATTGCGGACAAAGCCCGCTTCTTCCGGCTTTCTCTCAGACTTCCAGATCGAGTTGCCCCTGGTCAAACAATCACCCCGCGTGTGAATTTGGCGGGGAGCTCCTCCAAAGAAAATATAACAAAAATTATGGAATTGAACATTAGACCTCTCGGGGATCGGATCGTCGTGGAAGCAATCGTGGAGCAGGATAAATCGTTGAAAAAGGGCGGCATTATCATTCCCGATACCGCCAAAGAAAAGCCGATGGAAAGCCGCGTGGTGGCTCTGGGCACCGGAAAAAGCGATGACAATGGCAAAAGGGTTCCGTTCGAAGTGAAAAAGGGCGATCGGGTGCTCGTGACCCGTTACGGCGGCACGGAAATAAAACTGGATGGCAAGGAATACAAAATCCTCAATGCCGAGGATATCCTGGCTATCATGGAATAACGTTCACCTCTCACCGAAAGCGAATAATACTTATGGCAGCAAAACAATTGATTTTTGATGAAGCCGCGCGCCATTCCCTCCTGAAGGGGATTGAAAAGCTGAGCCGTGCGGTCAAGGCCACGCTCGGGCCTAAAGGCCGGAACGTGGCCATCGACAAGAAATTCGGATCACCCACCGTGACCAAGGACGGCGTTACTGTCGCGAAGGAAATAGAACTGGAGGACCCCTGCGAAAATATGGGCGCCCAGATGGTGCGTGAAGTCGCGAGCAAGACGAGTGATACCGCGGGCGACGGAACCACCACCGCCACGATTCTGGCGGAAGCGATTTATCGCGAAGGGTTGAAAAACGTCACGGCGGGCGCGAGTCCGATCAGCCTTCAGCGCGGCATTCAAAAAGCCGTCGATGCGGCTGTCGAGCATCTCGCGAAGATCTCGAAGAAGGTCAAAGAAAAGGAAGAGATCAAGCAAGTCGCGATGGTTGCCGCCAATTGGGATGAGACCATTGGGGACATTATCGCAGAGGCCATGGATAAAGTCGGGAAGGACGGCACGATCACAGTTGAAGAAGCCAAGTCGGTTGAAACCACGATGGCTGTGGTTGAAGGCATGCAGTTCGACAAGGGCTATATCTCTCCTTATTTCGTTACTGACGTAGAAACGATGGAAGCCCGGCTTGATGATGCTTACATCCTGAATTGGGAGAAGAAAATCAGCAGCCTCAAAGATATATTCTCGGTTCTGGAAAAGGTGGCCGGGACCGGCAAACCGCTCCTGATCATTGCCGAAGACGTGGAAGGCGAAGCGCTCTCGACGCTGGTCGTGAACAAACTGCGTGGCACGATTAAAGTTTGCGCCGTGAAAGCGCCCGGCTTCGGCGATCGGCGTAAGGCCATGATGGAAGACATTGCTATTCTTACCGGGGGCAAGTGCATCACGGAAGATCTCGGCATAAAAATCGAGTCCATTACCCTGGAGGACCTTGGCCGCGCCAAGTTGATCCTGGTTGGGAAGG
>DASYTB010000290.1:0-3423 GCA_036002705.1 Verrucomicrobiia bacterium | reverse complement strand
TTCGATCCTCGCGTTGCTGTTGTTGGAACTGGCGGTATTGTCGTCCCTATCTCGGCCGGAGAGGTGAAGCACCTCCGACGGAGGCTCGGCCGCCGGTCAAACAGTCAGCAGACTATTCGAGCTGCAGGTAGCCTTTCCGCAACGCGTATTTCACGAGGCCGGCGACGTTATGGATCTTTAACTTTTCCATGATGCGGACGCGATAAGTTTGGACGGTCGCGGCGGTGATATTGAGCGCGTCGGCCATTTCTTTGATGCTCTGCCCTTTGGCCGTGAGGATAAGCACTTCAACCTCGCGTGGAGTCAAGGAGGTATCTGCCTTTTTATCGAAGGGCTTTCCTTCGTATTCCTGGAGAACGTATCCGGCGACGGCGGGGCTGTAGAAACGCTGTCCGGTTTGGATCGCGTCCATGGCTTCGAGGAGTTCATCCGGCGGCGCTTCTTTAAGGATATAGCCGTGCGCACCGGAGCGGGCGACGTGCAAAACGTACTCGCGCGAGTTATGAACGGTGAGAACGAGGATCCTTGAATCGGGCGAAGACTTTCGGAGCGGGCCGATAATTTCCAGGCCGCTCATTTCCGGCATGTTGATATCCAGCAGAATAAAATCGGGACGGTGCTCGCGCGCGAGGCGCAGGGTTTCGGCGCCCGTGGAAGCCTCGGCAATGACGTGAAAATCCGATTGGTCCTCGAGAAAGGAACGCAACCCTTCGCGGACGAACGGGTGGTCATCCGCCAGGAGAACGGATTTCTTTTTAGCCGGGCTGCTCATAAGTTCCGGGTGCCTTAGCTGGGATGGGGCACGATGGCGTGGATGGGCGCTTCCACTTTCAGTCGGACCCCCTGGCCTGGCCCGGATTCAAGAGTGAATGTGCCGCCAGCGAGGCCGGCCCGCTCGCGCATATGGAGAAGGCCGAGTCCCCCGCCCTTTTCGTGTCGCTCGCCAGGAATGATGCCGCGACCGTTGTCGGATATCCGCAAAATGACATTCGCTTGATCCGCGGCGAGGCTGATTTGAACGCTGTCGGCGCCGGAATGCCGCTCGATGTTGGTGAGCGCTTCCTGGGAGATCCGGTAGAGAGAAAGCTCCAGAGGCGGTGGCAGACGAAGCTCCAAACCTTCCGCAACAAAGGTGACGTCGATTCCGGTGCGTGCTTCGAATTCCTGGCAGGCCGACCGGGTGGCCGCGACGAGTCCAAAATCATCGAGTTCGCCGGGGCGCAGATTTTGCGAAAGCCGGCGGACCTGCTGGAGGACGGAGTCGAGCATCTCCTTCGTTTTGGCACAGGTCTCCTGCCATTTTGGATCTCCCCGGGCGATTTGTTGCTCGGCGGTTTGGATGCGAAACTTGATCGAGGCAATCGCCTGATTCACGCCATCGTGCAATTCGCGCGCGACGCGGCGGCGCTCATTTTCCTGCGCATCGAGAATGCTCCTGGAAAGATGGCGCAAGGCTTTCTCAGCCCGGACGCGTTCCAACGCGCCGCCGCAATAGTCGCCGAGGGATTGCAAGGTGTTCGCATCGGCGATGCTGAATGCATCGGGAACGGCGCTCTTGATCTCAAGGATCCCGACGACGCGCAGGCCATTGCGAATCGGAACGGAAAGGTTCGAGCGGAAGAGTCTGGCATCCGGCGAGGCCACGGCTTGAATGATGGGATGAAGCTGGTCATCCGCGCCGTAGAGGGCGATCGAGCAGGCATGGTGCGGAATGAGGGTCTGCGCCGTCTCGGCAATGATCTTCGCCGCCTCGGTTTCGGAGTGGGCGGAGTGGAGCTTTTGTCCGAGATGAGAAAAAGCGGACAATGCAATGACGACACGTTTACGCTCCTGGACCTCGGCGGCGAGTTCCTGATTGGTGCGCTGGAGTTCAAGAGAGCGGTGGCGCTCGAGGAGGTCCTGTTCTGGAGGGTGGCGCTGTTGCAATGCGGATTGGAGCGACTGGATTTCGGCGAGGGCCTCGGAGAGATGCGCGGATTCAGCGGCAAGGCGCTGCTCGAGTTCAGCATTGTGCGCAACGAGGGCGGCGAGCTGTTGCTCGGTTTCCTGTGACTGTTCCACCACAGGCGGAAGCGATTCGATGACCGGTTCGGGCTCGCGGGGGATCCCGAGCCCGAACATGGAGGTGGCACGACGCAACAAAGCGCGGGAGGCGCGGACGGGCGATCCGGGATTTTGGCTGTTGGTCATGCTGGCGTCGGAGGGTTTATTGTGTCAGTGAGCGGGAAATTATGTTTTTTGGAGATTCTAGCCTTAGTTTTTGGACGGGAACGGTTTGCATGTGCAAAACTCGTGAAATTATTGTGTCTTTTTGTGTAGATTTCGTGTCGGGGGCGCGCGTGGCCGCTGGAGAAAACCGTTGGAAACGGTTTTCTAGTCTTCACGGTGGTGGGACACCCGGCTGGAAGCCGGGTGTTAATGAGATTACCCCGAAATTTATCGTGCATCGGCCCTCTGAAACCACCGCTGCCACCCAGCTTTCGACGAAGTTTTCGACGAAGGTCCGGGGGCGGATTCGGGCTTATTTCTCTTGTGATCATTTATTTGGAGAAGGCTGAAGAAACGGGACGACCGTTAGGACGAGATTGAAGGAAGCTCAGGTGCTGGCCGAAGCTTTCTTCAAGCACGCTTGCAGCGTTCTTCGAGATGAATTTGGCTGGGGGAGCCGGTTTCGTCAAACGATCGTTTCGGGGCGGGTGCGAGCCTCTCCCCAAGGTCACCCGGATAGGACGGAGCAACTTGCCGGCTGGAAGCCGGCGATACTGCAGGCCGGAGGCCTGCGCTACGTCAGCGCGCATATCTGAATCATTGCAGACGGAAGGAATCTGGCTATACCTTCTTTTATGACAGGTGTCATATGGAGATATGACAAGCTCGCGATTCATGACTTCTCGATTCTCGCGGCTCGCGTGCACTCGTTACGGGCGATCCCAACGGAATAAAACTCGAGATAAAAAAAGAGAAGAAACACCCGTTTTTGCGGCTGGCCAGAATGCGCAGTGCCCTCCGAATTGCCGCGAATTCCAATTGTGATCCAACGCGCTCTGGGTTTCTCGATTCCGATCAACGAGAACCCAGTTCGTTTGTGCCTCCGGCCTTGCCTTATTTCCATTGGTCTGAAACGGCTCCCTGCCGCTGGATGTTGGAGTCAGCCGCGGCGGCAGAGCTGAGTTTCGCCGGTCATTTTTTTGCCAGCGGCGGATTTGGCTATCGCTCGGCGTTGTGGGAGAGTGGGCGCATGATCGAGGTCCACGCAGACAGGGCGGGCGGCTTGTTCACCTTTGTGTTCAGCCAAAAGGTGACGGCGGAGGAAGCGAAGAAATGGATGACCGATATTGAAAGTCGCGTCGCGGGCATGCAGTCCGGCTTTCGGCTTCTGGCGGACCTGAGCGGATTGGAGTCGATGGAAGTTCAGTGCGCACC